>NZ_CDRRBS010000005.1:0-26463 GCF_977040545.1 Pseudostreptobacillus sp.
TCTTTAAATAAATAACGATAAATTTTAAATCTAATTTTTTACTTATATACCATATAAAAATTATATAAATATATTATATTGACAAAATAATTTAATTTAGATATAACATTATTGAAATTAATAAATTAATTATTTTAAAAGGAGGAAAATAAAATGAAAAAGTTATTATTATTTTTAATTTGTTTAACATCATTAAATTCTTTAGCACAAGTATTTAAATATGAAGATGAAAGTAAATTAATAGTTAAAGTTGTAGATAATAAAAAAGAAGGAACTTATGAAAGATATTACAAAACAGGAGAACTACTAGAAAAAGGTACTTATAAAAACGGAGAACTCGATGGACCATATGAAAAATATAATATAGATGGAAACTTAGAAGAAGAAGGTACTTATAAAAACGGAGAATTAGATGGACCATTTAAACGTTATTATGGATCAGGTTCCCTTGTGGGAGAAGGAATTTATAAAAACGGAGAATCAGATGGACCATTTAAACTTTATTATGAATCAGGTTCCCTTATAATAGAAGGAATTTATAAAAATGGAGAATTAGATGGACCACATAAAACTTATTATGAATCAGGTTCCCTTATGGGTGAAGGAATTCATAAAAACGGAGAATTAGATGGAGTATCTAAAACTTATTATGAATCAGGTGTACTTCAGGAAGAAGAAATTTATAAAAACGGAGAATTAGATGGAATATCTAAAACTTATTATGAATCAGGTGTACTTCAGGAAGAAAGAATTTATAAAAACGGAGAATCAGATGGACCATTTAAAACTTATTATGAATCAGGTGTACTTCAGAAAGAAGGAATTTATAAAAACGATGTAAAAGATGGACCATTTAAAACTTATTATGAATCAGGTGTACTTCAGGAAGAAGGAATTTATAAAAACGAAGAGTTAGATGGACCATTTAAAACTTATTACGAAACTGGGAAACTTAACGAAGAAGGAAACTATAAAAATGATGTAAAAGATGGACCATTTAAAACTTATTACGAAACTGGGGAGCTTAATGAAGAAGGAAACTATAAAAATGATGTAAAAGATGGATCATTTAAAACTTATTACAAAACTGGGGAAATTAAAGAAAAAGGAAATTACAAAAATGATGTAAAAGATGGACCATTTAAAACTTATTACGAAACTGGGGAAATTAAAGAAAAAGGAAATTACAAAAACGATGTAAAAGATGGAAAATCTTTTATTTATAAAAAAGATGGAACAATAAAAAAAATAATAACATATATATTCGGTGAAATTAGATATGAAAAATAAAAAAATATAGAAAAATAAAATGTACCAATTAACTTAAGATGAAAAATAAAAAGTTTATTGGTACATTTATATATACTCAAATATTTGATTTTTTAAATTTATTGAGATATAATTAAATCAAATACAAAAAAAAGATATGGAGAGGATAAATATGTTTAAAGCAGTCGTTACAGATCTAGATGGAACGCTATTAAATAATAATCACGAAGTTAGCGAATACAGTAAAAAAGTTATACGTAAACTTGTTGAAAGTGGTTATAAGTTCTATATAGCAACTGGTAGACTAGAAGCTTCTACTCGAGAAATTGCTGAATCTATAGGTGTAAAAATACCATTAATAACTGTTAACGGTACAAGAATTTTAGATGAAGAGGGTAATGAAATACATAATTCTACACTTGATCTTGAAACTGTTAAAGAAATTGCAAGCATAGACTATAAATCTTGTGGAGAAGATTTGTTAATAAATGGATATTTTAGAAATGTATGGCTTGTTCGTGATAAAAAAGCAGAAGAATATTATAGAACTATGAGGCCAGATAAACCTTATTTCCCTAATACAGTTTCTCATGAAGAATTTATTTCAAAAACATACAATAAAATGCATTTTATTGGTAAACACGAAAGTTTATTAAAACTTCAAAAAAAATTAAGAGAAGAACTTACTAACAAAAACTTAAATATGGTATTTGTAGGTGAACATTGTTTAGAAATTTTTTCTAACGATTCTAACAAAGCTCTTGCTGCTGAATTTGTTTTAAAAAGAGATGGAATAAAACTTGAAGAAGCTATAGCTTTTGGAGATTCTGTAAATGATTTTGAAATGCTTACAGAAGTTGGTCGTGGCTTTGTTATGGGTAATGCTATATACCTTTTAAAAGAAATGGCTAAAGATTTAGAAATAATAGAAACTAATCATAATGATGGTGAAGCAAAAAAAATCGTAGAAATATTTAATCTAGAGGTTTAATATGAAAAAAATTGCTCTTGTTGTTGATGATAACTCATATATTAGAAAAAATATACGAGAAATTTTAGAAGCATATAATTTTAGTGTGCACGAAGCTGACAATGGTCTTTGTGCTCTTGAGAAATTTGAAGAAATTAATCCTTCTATCGTAATAATGGATATTAACATGCCTGTATTAAATGGATTAAAAGCAACCGAAAGGATTATATCTAAAAATCCTAATGCAAATATTATAATTTGCTCATCTATGTTATTTATTCCTTATTATCAAAAACTTGCTTTAGAATCTGGAGCAAAAGGTTTAATTTCAAAACCTTTTACAAAATCTGAATTTATAAAAGGCTTAAATAGTTTACTTGAAAATAAAGAGGTACAAAAATGAATATTTTAATAGAATTAACATACATTCTAGGATTTTCTTTCCTAGGACAAACAATAAGTAAAACAACAGGTATACCTGTACCAGGTTCTGTAATAGGACTTATTCTATTTTTCTTATCACTTCAATTTAAAATCATTAAACTTGAAGGAGTAGAAAAAACTTCAAATTTCCTTACAGATAATCTTGCTATATTATTTATACCCGCTGGAGTTGCAATAATATCTAATTTTAATAAAATAAAGAATATTTGGGTTTTACTTGCTATTATTTGTTTTGTTTCAACAATAATTTCTTTAATTTTTGTTGGAAGATTAACTCAACATTTAATTAAGAGAGGTGAAAAAAATGAATCTAATGGAACTAACTAAAGATCCTCTTTTTGGAATGTTTTTAACATTAATAACATTTGTTTTATTTAAAAAATTATCAGATAAAGTCAAGAGTTCTCTACTTAATCCTCTTGTACTTTCATTAATTTTTATAATAGTTTTTCTTGAAACATTTAAAATTCCTTATGAAAATTATTACAACGGTGCCGAAATTTTTAACACAATGATAATTCCTGCAACAGTTGCTCTAGCTATTCCTTTATACAAAAACTTTAATTTATTAAAGAAATATTATAAAGAAATACTATTTAGTATAGGATTTAGTACATTAGTTCTTACATCTCTTCTTGCTATATCTATGGCTCTTCTTGATGTTGATAAAGAAATATTATCTTCTGTATTACCTAAATCTGTTACAACAGCAATAGCTGTGGGTGTTTCTGAACAAATACAAGGAATTCAAGCTATAACTATTATAATGGTTATAATTTGTGGTAATATTGGGGCAGTTTTTGGAGAATTAATATTTGATATTTTCCACATACATCATCCTATTGCACAAGGTATATCTCTTGGAACAACATCACACGCTGTAGGAACAAGTAAAGCTATTGAATTAGGAGAAATTCAAGGGTCAATGTCTGGACTTGCAATTATAGTTACAGGATTATTTACTGTAGGGCTTGCTCCTATAATATATATGATAGTTTCTAAAATATTTTATTAAAATAGGGTCTGTCCACAAATAGAATATAAAACGTGAAAAATCCTAAAAAAAAATGGAGTGAATTTTAATTTTATTTTAATTTTCACTCCTTTTATTTTATAACTAAGTTTTCTAATTTAATTATTAAAATTTAATTAAAACTCTTCTTTTGTTTTTAGATAATTATTCTATTTGTGGACAGTTCCCAGTTGTTTTTTGTTAATTAAAATTTATTTCTTGAATAGTTCAGAATACGAACCTAACCTATACAACATTAAAACAAGTACATCATTTTGATATTCATAAACCAAGAGCCAGTCTGGTTCAATATGACACTCTCTTGTTCCTTTGTAATTCCCTGATAGATCATGATCCTTATACTTAAAATCTAACTTTTCTCCATTAGCTAATAATTCTACAACCTTAAATAATTTTTCTATGTCTTTGTTTTGCTTTTTTGCAAGTTTAAGGTCTTTTTTAAATTGAGTTGTAAATTTTACCTCATATTTCATTCTTCAAGCGCTTTCCTTAAATCATCCATATTTGAATATCCTTTAACCTTTTTATCATGAACTATTTCTTTTCCCTCTTTAATAGCTGCGATAGTCGTATTATTTGGTATTTCTAATTTTAAATTAAAAGGAATTCCATTTTCTCTGATGATTGTTCTTAAAAACATATTGATAGCAGTTGTCATATTAAGCCCTAATTCAGAAACTATTACTTCTGCTTGGTCTTTTATATCTTTATCTGTTCTGATATTTAGATTTGTTTTTGCCATAATATAACCTCCAATCTTGTCTATATTATATTCTTATTTTCGTTTCTAGTCAATACATAGCGTTGTTATTAGCAACATATTTATTTAATATTCATCCACAAAAGTAGGTTCAAAAAGGCAATTGTCCTTGAGATGTTATATTATTAATTGAGTAAATTAATTGATAATTCATAACTAATTACACCATAAAACAGTAATAAAATCTGTATTTATGAGTATAATTGGTTATTTTTTTATTAAAAGAATAATAAAAAGAGGAAAATTAAAAAATTTTAATAATCAAGTTATTTTATTAAAATTTAATCAAAATTCCTCTTTTGTTTTTAGATAATTATTCTATTTATGGACAGCTCCTATTTAATTAGTGTTCATTTATTTCTAAATTCTCTATTTGTATATTTACATGTTCTATCCCATATTTTTCTTTTAACATATCAGAAATATTTTTAACTATAACATAGTCATTTACTCCGTTATATTTTTTTAATAAAACATGAAAAGATAGACTAAATTTATCTTCTGTAATACTCCATAAATGAAATTCATGTATATCTTGTATATTTTCATCTACTTTTAAAATATTTTCTCTAATTTCTTTTATTTCTAGCCCTTCAGGAACTGTTTCCATTAAAATATATCCTGATTCTTTTAATATCTTTACTCCACCTATGAATATAACAATGCTTATTATAAAGCTTATTATAATATCATATAATATATTTCCTGTAAAATGAATAAGAAATGCTGCAACTATTACCCCTATTGAATTTAATATATCTCCTGTAAAGTGTAATAAAGCACTTTTAACATTCATATTTTCTTCACTTTTTAAACTAATTGTTAAAATTACAGTTAATACTATATTAATAATCAATCCTATAACAGCAATAGTTCCCATCGTTTTAAAATCAACATTTACTGGATGTATAAATCTTATTATTGATTCATACAATATTCCTAAAGAAATCACACAAAGTGCTAGACCATTTAAAAATGAAGCTAATATCTCAAATCTTAAATATCCAAAAGTAA
Organism: Pseudostreptobacillus sp.; assembly: GCF_977040545.1. Classification (NCBI taxonomy): domain Bacteria; kingdom Fusobacteriati; phylum Fusobacteriota; class Fusobacteriia; order Fusobacteriales; family Leptotrichiaceae; genus Pseudostreptobacillus; species Pseudostreptobacillus sp. Next base: position 5,491 of record NZ_CDRRBS010000005.1, read on the forward strand.
ATCTCTTTGTTGGTTTTTTTTCTGAATAATATATAGCTATCATAGATATTACTAATGCTGCAACATCTGAAAACATATGAAAAGAGTCTGATACTAATGATAATGAATTACTAAATATTCCACCAAATAATTCTAAAAAGGCAAATATTAATGTTAAAATCAATGAAATCCATATTGTTTTTTTTGACTTCAATTGTTTTTTAAAATGTTCATCATGATGATAATAAAAATCTATTTTATTCATTTTTCCTCCGTTTCTAAGATATATTATACATTAAATTTATTTTTTTTCAAATTTTAACATATAATATTTATTGTGTTAAAAATGTAATAGACATTATTTCTTGATTAATTCATTCATTTTTTGCATAAGATATTCTACTTTTTCTTCAAGAGCTAAATTTTTCTTTTCTAACTCTTTTATTTTATAATCTTTTTCTTTATCAATATCTCTTCCAAATTGATACCCTAAACCTAATCCAAAGCCTACATTTCCTTTAGTATTTAATGTAGCACTTGCTTTATAGCTTAAAGATCTATTTCTAGTAATTCCATTTATTCCAACCGCTAATGCTTGTTCTCCTTTATAGAAACCCAATCCTGCAGTTATTATATGTTCCTTTGTAGATATTTGTGGCATATTAGCAGCAGCTAACGCTAAAGCAATCCCTACATTTGATTCTGATTTTTTACTTTCAAAATATGATTTTAAAGATTTAAGTTGAGCAACATTCACTGCATCTGTATCAAAAGTTCCTGCTGCAACTCCTGTTATTTGACGAGTTATCCCTTTATCTTCGTCTCCAACTGAAATAGCGGCAGAACTTGAATAAAAAGTTGATGTCATCTTATTAATACTAGCATTTATATCATTTTGTTTACTTTCAATATTAGATATTTGCTTTTTTTCTTCTGCTATTTTTTTCTTTAAGTTTGTACCTTCTGATGAATATCTACCCCAAAAATCTAATTTATCATATTCTTTTTGTTTTTCTTCAACATCGTCTTTAAGATTTGTCAATTCTTTATTTAAAGTTATATTTTCTTCATTTAATTGTTTATACTCATCTTCTTTATTACTCATCTTTACAATTTCTGTCATTGTAATAGGACTATCTGTTGCTGGATTATAACCTAACATTCCTTTATCTCTATTAGAAACTGATGATTCTCCCAGTGCCACTCCACCATCAAATTTAACATTACTATTATTTCCTATTGCAACAATATTGTTATTTATTACCTTATTTTCTTTATCTGAAAATCCTAAAACTATATTTCCTTTTGTATTTTCCAAAGAAACATTTGTTCCTGTAACTATGCTTTTAGAACTATTAACTAAATTATTATTATACCCACTAACATAATTTAATTCACTAATTTTATCTTTTGTACCTATAACACTATTATTAACTCCTATTATAGAAGTATTTTTTGTATAATCTGCTTTGTTTCCACCACCTATTGCTAAAGTACTTCCACCTGAACTCTTTTTCAATATTTCTCTTAATTTTTCTGACATATCTTTAGCAGAATCAAAAGAACCTCCACTTGGTGCATTTACATTTTCTATTGAATTTGTTATTTCATTTCCAGAACCAAATATTAATGAACCATTAGAGTTAAAAGTTCTATTTGCAACCCCTACGATTGAATTTGCAATTCCTGAATATGAACTATCAGAAGTTTTTGATTCTATAGCATTTAAAGACCCTGTTATTGTTGCTCCAAAGTTTTGTACTGCATCACTTGCACCCCAAAAACCTAAATTTCCATCATTTTTCCCTGTGATTATAGAGAAACTCCCTGTATTTGTTGCAAGCATACCGTTGGTAAAGCTATTTGTCCCAACTGTTGTAGCATATATGGAATACCCATAACCACTTCCATATCTAGCTCCACCTTTTACAGTTGTGTCTACATCTACATCTCCCATTTCCCCTTTATATCTATGAGACCCTATCATTACACTTCCAGTTCTTCCAAAAGTAGAACTTCCTATCATAACAGAACCTGGTTGATTTTTACCATCTTTCATAAAATTAAACATATTTTCTTGGCGTCCACCACCAACTAGTGATGAACTATCTTTACCTATTGTAATATTTCCATCTGGAGTTAATCCTGTATCATATACAGGTTCTGCTCCTATTCCTATTGAAATATCTCTTTTATCAGGAGCTATATTAGAATAATCATCTGAATATCCCAAATTACTTAAAATTAAAATAGATGTTAAAAAAATAATAATACTTTTGTTATTTCCTTTATTAATCATATTTACCACATCCTTTCATTTCTTTTTTAATAGTATACCCCCCCCCCCATATTTTTTGTCAATAGTTGAATTGTAATTTTTAATTAATATATTTTAATTATACACAAAATTTACACTTTATACAAAAATACAATTTTTAAAATAACTTGAAAATTTAATAGTTAAGTGATATAATTAACTATATAATATAAATGCAAAGGAGAATTGTCATGGCAAAAAAAACATTACACGATTTAGAAGTTGCTGGTAAAAAAGTATTAGTTCGTGTTGACTTTAATGTTCCTATAAAAGAAGGAGTTATTAAAGATGATAACAGAATTAAAGCTGCACTTCCTACATTAAAATACATCTTAGAAAACGGTGGAAAAGTTATAGCTTTCTCTCACTTAGGAAAAGTTAAAACTGAAGAAGATAAAGTTTCTAAAACTTTAGCACCGGTTGCAAAAAGATTAGAAGAATTATTAGGAAAACCTGTTAAATTCATACCTCAAACAAGAGGTGCAGAATTAGAAGCTGCTGTTAATGAATTAAAAACTGGTGAAATCTTAATGTTTGAAAACACTAGATTTGAAGATTTAAGTCCTGAAGGTAAAAAAGAATCTAAAAATGATCCTGAATTAGGTAAATATTGGGCATCTCTTGGTGATGTTTATGTAAACGATGCATTTGGAACTGCTCATAGAGCACACGCTTCAAATGTTGGTATAGCATCTAACATTGAAAATAGTGCTGTTGGATTCTTGGTTGAAAAAGAATTAAAATTCATTGGTGGTGCTGTTGATGAACCTAAAAGACCATTTGTTGCTATCTTAGGTGGAGCTAAAGTTAGTGACAAAATAGGTGTTATTGAAAACTTATTAGATAAAGCTGATAAAGTTATAATAGGTGGTGGAATGATGTTCACTTTCTTAAAAGCTTTAGGTAAAAATACAGGAAAATCTTTATTAGAAGAAGATAAATTAGAATTAGCTAAATCTATACTTGAAAAAGCAGGAAACAAATTAATATTACCTGTAGATACAGTAGTAGCTAAAGAATTTAAAAATGATGTAGACTTTAAAGTTGTTTCAGTTGATGATTTAGCTGATGACGATATGGGATTAGATATAGGTCCTGATTCTGTTAAATTATTTGCAAAAGAATTAGAAGGTGCAAAAACAGTTGTATGGAACGGACCAATGGGTGTATTTGAAATGAGTAATTACGCTAAAGGAACTATAGGAGTTTGTGAAGCTATAGCTCATCTTTCAGATGCTATAACAGTTATAGGTGGAGGAGATTCAGCTGCAGCTGCAATTCAACTTGGATATGCAGATAAATTCTCTCATATATCAACTGGTGGTGGAGCTTCACTTGAATACTTAGAAGGTAAAGTATTACCAGGTGTTGCTGCAATAGCTGATAAATCTTGTGGATGTGGATGTTCACATAAACATTAATTAAGATATAAATAAAAATGGGATTTTAAAATCCCATTTTTTATATATTAGTATGATGAATTTTTAACAACTTCTTCTCCAAACCCTCCATTTAAAGCTCCAGATGTATTTGTACTTGTAGTTGCTCTTTCTACTCTTATTCCTCTTATACCTGCTTCTCTTGCTGCTAAAATATCATCATCACTATCTCCATAATGTAATGAAACTCCATATTTTTTTATGTAATATGTTTTATCGTATTTATTTGCTGCCTTTGTTTCAGGTGTTCTATATGATATAGGTTGCATATTTACTATTCCAAATTCTTTTTGTAAAACTTTAGCTGTTGAATCTAACTTATCAACACTATAATCTTTACTTGCTGTTCTACCTGTTATAAATATTACTTTATCTCCTCTTTCTAAATGCATCTTAATTATTTCTTTAGAAGATAATTTTGGAAGAGAATATTCATCACAAGCATTTTTATCAATAAAATCCCAATAAGCTTGATTTCTTGTATATTTTACTCCATCTTTATTAAAATGATTTGCCCCATAAAAGAAACATGGACTTGAAGCCAATACTGTATCATCTATATCAAAACTTACTGTAATTGGTGCAACTCCTTTTAAACTTTCCTTAATATCTTCTACACTTACCCATTTAATTTCTTTTGCATTATTTTCTCCTATTAATGCAAGTTCACGAGTTGTATATCCTTTGTGAGTGTATGCTGCTTTTTCTGCTGAATAAGAAAATAACCCCAATCCAACTAATAATGTTAAAGTTAATACTTTTCTTTTTAAAAACATAGATTCCTCCTTAATATAAATACTTCAATAAAAGTATACCCTATATTTTCATTTTTTAAAATATATTTCATTTAATATAGAATATAACTATTATTTTTAATAAAATTGTATTTAAAATATATTTATGATATACTTTTAAAAAAAGAAATAGGAGGTTTCATGAAATCAGGTTTCATTTCCATAGTTGGTAGACCTAATGTTGGTAAATCAACTTTAATAAATAAATTAATAGAAGAAAAAGTTGCTATTGTTTCTGATAAATCTGGTACTACTCGTGATAAAATTAGAGGAATAGTTAATAAAGGAGATAACCAATATATATTTGTAGATACTCCAGGTATACATAAACCAAAACATCTGTTAGGAGAACATATGACAGAAATTGCTATAGAAACTCTTAATGAATGTGACCTTGTTTTTTTTGTACTTGATGGTACTCAAGAAATTGGTCCCGGAGATATGTTTGTTAATGAAAATATACGTCTTTCAAATACTCCTACATATATAATTATTAATAAAATAGACCAAATGACAGATGAAGATATCTTAAATAAAGAAAAAGAAATAAAAGAAAAATTAGGAAATTTTGAAGGGATAATAACCATATCATCTGAATATGGACTAGGTATACATAAAATATTTGATGTTGTTAAAAATTATCTTTCTAATGACATGTGGTTTTATCCAGAAGACTATTATACTGATTTATCTGTTAACAAAATAGTTATAGAAACTATAAGAGAAAAAATATTACTTAAAACTCGTGACGAAATCCCTCACAGTGTTGCCGTAGAAATTATTGATATTGAAACAAAAAATGATAAAAGAAGATATGAAGTCAATATATATGTTGAAAGAAATAGTCAAAAAGGTATTATAATAGGACTTAATGGTTCTTTACTTAAAGAAATTGGTATAGAAAGTAGACGTGAAATAGAAGCTCTTACCGGTCTTAAAATAACATTAAAATTATGGGTTAAAGTTTCTAAAAACTGGAGAAAAAATGAAAGAATGTTAAAAGAATTAGGTTATGAAATTAATAAAAAGAAATAAAGAGGTAATTTATGGAAAATATTTTTAAAGTAGTTCAATGCTACATAAATGGATATAACAATAAAGAAAAAACTTTAGAAAATATTAAAAATTTAAATTTTGAAACTACTTTTAATAATAGTTTTTTAATATCATATATTTATAGTAATAGTAGAGATTTATCTTTTTTTTCTAAATTGCTAGATAAAGATAATAATGATATTGAAGCTATAAACCTTGCTATATACTTAGGTAGAAATGGGGCTAATTTAGAATTTCTTAAAAATTTTTTACAAAAAAGAAAATTTAATTTATCTATAAATTTACAAAATATTTTTACTTCATTTTTTAACAATGAAAATAATGAATTTTTAGTGAAAATATTAAAAGATATTTATAACGGAAAAAAATTAGAAGATATTTTATTACTTGATGAAAATTTTAAAGAATTTAGATTAGAATTATATTCATACAAAAAAAATCTGTTTGATAATATATTAAGTTATAAAGAAATATTTGATAAAAAAGAACCTATTAAATGGTTACCAACAAACAATAGAAAAACCCCTGAATTTTATGCTGATTATGGTAAAGAAACGAATGAATTAATTAAATTTATTCATAATCCTTTATTTTGTGACTATACATATTCTGAAACTACTAAACTATTGAAAATATCTTCATTTGAAGAATATATAAATAATAATCCTAATATGCTAGGATTACGTGCTATATTAACAAGTATAATTAGACGTGAGAGATTAGGGGTTGGAACTCTTAGTCGTTCTATTGTAGATGGTTTAGTTTCATTATTATTAGAAAAAATGGAAGAGAAATTTAGTATAGAAAACATATAAAAAAAACGGAATCATCCGTTTTTTTTATACACCTAATTTTATTCTTATTTGAGCTATATCTGCTTTTAATTCTTTATCTGTTGTTTCTTCAACTTTTTTTATAGCTTTAGAAACAGCACTATGATCAGTATTTAGTATCTTACCTATCTTTCCAATTTCCATATTAAGACCTTTTGCAAGTATAAATCTAAAAGCATCACGAGGCTTAACAACGTCGCTCGTTCTTTTCTTACTTAATATTTCTTCTTTGTTTATATTATAATATCTACAAACTTCATCCATAACTTTTTCTTTTGTTATTTCTTCTTTTCTTTTCTTTTCTCTTTTATTTAATTCTTCATCAATTAAATCTTTATCTATATTTTTTTCAAAAAATTTAACTTTAGATTTTAAAGTTTTCATAACTCCCAAAATTTCTCTAAAATTAGTTTCTAATTCATCTGATATATATGCTATTAATTCATCACTTATATCCAAATTATTAGTTTCTGCATAATTTTTTATCATTGACATTCTCACTGACTTATCTGGCAATCTTAACTCTGCAGAAGTTCCACTTTTAAATCTTGTTCTTAATCTTTCATCTGCATTTTGAAACTTATCAGGATATTTATCTGATATTAATATTATAGGTTTCCCTTTTTCATAAAGCATATTAAATACTTCATAAAATTCCTTTTGAGTTTTATCTTCTCCTCTTCCAAAAACAGTTTCAAAGAATTGTACGTCATCTATTATCAACATATCTAAATCTTGAAATTGTTTTCTAAAGTTAAAAGGATTATTTTGAGAATTATTTCCATAATTAATATATGTTGCAAGCCATTCATTAGTAAAAGTATTAGCCGTCATATATTTAACCTTTTTTTTATGTTCTCTGGTATACTCATTTCCTATAGCTTGTGCCAAATGTGTTTTTCCAAGCCCTGAATCCCCATATATTAATAAAGGACTATAATCGGCACCTTCTACATTAGCTATAGATGTTGCAAGACCATAAGCATGCATATTATTATCTCCTACAATATAGTTATTTAGTCTATATTCTGGATTTAAATTAGATTCAAATAAATCTTCTTGTTTTATTGTATCTACCTTATTATCTTCTTCATACAATTTTACCAAATCAATACAGATATTTTTTTGGATTAAGGGTTTAAACTGATTGGTTGCCAATCTTTCTATTTTTTCCTTTAAAGATTTTAATTCTAAATATGAATCTTTATCTAAAACTTCTAAAACTAAATAATCTTCAAAATCTTTTGCTTTTACATTTTTATTTATATCCTCTGATAATTTAATATTATTATTTGGTAGTATATTTTTTATAGCTTCCCATATTTGATTTGGTTCAAACATATCTTATCTAAATCCTTTCTTTTTTCTATAGCTATATTAACATAAAAAATACATATTTTCAAACTTCAAATTACTATTCACATAAACTTTATTCACATAAAAAAAACCATTGTTAACCATTTAAAAATCAACCTTTATAAAAATTTATTCACATCCATTCACATCAACCTAATGCCATTTTTAGCTATTTTAAAAAAGTTGTTCACATGCAAAATTTTTTTACTTTTTTTGCCTATTGTAAACTTTAGATTATACTTTGACGTGATTGAGTGTTGCTTTTAATTTATTAACATTACATTTATTCACTAATTCACTAGTTATTCACAATAAAAAACTTATAAATAAAAGATTTCAAGAAATTATTCTCTTACTGTTCTATTTTTTTAACGTGATATTTAAAATATTTTCACAATAAAATTCACGTAAACTAAAAAATTCACAAAATCTTGTGAAATAAATAAGAAAAAAATTTTTAAAAAATTTTCTCACAAAATAAGAAAAAATAAGAACGAAAAAAATATAGGAAAAGTATAATAAATAAAGACTTTACACAAAATCACGAACATAATGATAATAAATAAAATGATATATAAATATATATATATTATAATTAACAAAAAAAATTAGTAGTCAATTTTCTAAAAAAATGATAAAATTTATATGATAAAAAAACTTTAGGAGGACTATGAAACTAATAGTTGGTCTAGGAAATCCTGGAAAAGAATATGAAAAAAATAGACATAATATTGGATTTATAATACTTGATTCATATTTAAATAACTTTAATAATGTTATATGGAAAAATAAATTTAATTCTCTTTATACAAAAATAAATATAAACGGAGAAGATATTTTATTTCAAAAACCTTTAACCTTTATGAATTTAAGTGGTAATGCTGTAATTGAAATTAAAAACTTTTTTAAAATAGAAAATAAAGATATTTTAATTATACATGATGACTTAGATATTAAAATAGGAGAAATAAAAATAAAAGCTAATGGATCTTCTGGAGGACAAAATGGAATTAAATCTATTATTTCTGTTTTAGGAGAAGATTTTAATAGACTAAGAATAGGTATAAATAAACCTAATAATATTAGCGTTGTAAATCATGTTCTTGGTAATTTTTCTAAAGAAGAATTTAATGAAATAGAAAAAATAAAAAATAATATTTTTGATGTTATTTCAGAATTCCTAAAAGGAGAAAATATTAATAATATTAGTTCTAAATATAATATAAAAAAGAATAATAAAAAGGAAAAAAAACAAGAACCTAAATTAAGAAAAGCCAAAAATAAAGATTTAGAAAAAATTTTAACTTTAAAAAATAATGCTGTTGAATATCAAAAACAAAAAAATATTCAACAATGGGATGACAAATATCCTAGTAAGGAAATTTTTGAACAAGATATTTTAGAAGAAATTGGATATATTTTAGAAGTAGAAAATAATATAATTGGTTATGCAGCTTTATCATATAAAAAAGAAGAAGCATATAGAAATATAAAAGAAGATGAAAATTATTCTATAATTCATAGATTAATAATAGATTCTAATTTTCATAATAAAGGCTATGGAAAACTATTTATAGACAAACTTATTAGAATTTCTATAAGAGATTCTCGTTTTATAATTTATACGGATACTCATGAAAAAAATATATCTATGTTAAAGTTATTAGAAAAAACAAAATTTATATATATTGCAAAAATTAATTATTCAGAAAATTCTGAAAGATTAGCTTTTAGATATAAACTAGGAGGTTTTTAAAAATTATGGAATTTCAAAAAATTATTTTTGAATTTTTAGGAGGATTGGGATTATTCCTTTTCTGTATTAAATATATGGGTGATGGTCTTCAAATGATTGCTGGAGATAGGTTAAGGCAAATATTAGATAAATATACGAACTCACCTTTTTCTGGAGTTTTAGTTGGTATATTAGTTACAGCCCTAATTCAATCTAGCTCAGGAACTTCTGTTATTGTTATAGGATTGGTAGGAGCAGGACTTTTAAATATAAAACAAGCTATTTCAATAATAATGGGAGCTAATATTGGAACAACGCTTACTACCTTTATTATAGGATTTAATATAACACATTATGCACTACCTATACTATTTTTAGGAGTAGCGTGTCAAACATTTATTAAATCTAAAACAATAAATAATATTGGAAGATTATTATTTGGTTTTGGAGGAATATTTTATGCATTAACATTAATGTCAGATGCAATGTATCCATTAAGAGACCTTCAAGAATTTAAAGATTTAACAGTACAATTAAGTAATACGCCTATACTTGGAGTATTTGTTGGTACAGGTATAACTATGCTTGTTCAAGCTTCAAGTGCAACAATTAGTATATTACAAAATTTACATCAAGATGGTTTAATTACTTTAAAGGCAACTTTACCTGTTTTATTTGGAGATAATATAGGTACAACTATAACAGCAGTAATAGCAGTAATAGGTGCTAATTCAGATGCTAAAAGAATAGCACTTTCTCATGTATTATTTAATGTTATAGGAACTATAATTTTCTTGATATTCTTAACACCATTTACGATGTTTATAGAAAAAATGCAAGAAATTTTACATTTAACACCAAAACTTACAATAGCCTTTGCTCATGGGTCATTTAATACTATAAATACTATATTATTATTCCCTTTCATAGGAGTTTTAGCTTATATAGTAACAAAACTAATTAAAGATGATAATGAAAAACAAGGATATATAATAAAATATTTAGATAAAATATTATTAAAAACACCGGCTATAGCATTAGGTCAAGTAAAACAAGAAATAATACACATGACAGAACTTGCTATGAAAAATTTAGGAGATTCAGTTGTTTACTTTAAAAATCATGATGAAAAATTAGCTGAAAAATTAGAAAAACATGAAGATGGAGTAAATAATTTAGATCAAGAAATAACTAAATATTTGACAGAACTTTCTAGAGAACATTTAAATGTTAAAGAAGGAGAAGAAATAAGTATATATTTAGATATGTGTAGAGATATTGAAAGAATAGGAGATCACGCATTTGGTATAGTAAATGATGTAAAATATCAAATAAAGAAAGGATTAAAATATTCTGAAACAGCACAAAATGAAATAGATAATTTATTACAAATATCAACCGATATGATAAAATGTGCAATAGATGCACTTAAAAATTCAGATAAAGAAAAAGCAATAGAGGCTCTTGATTTACATAATAAGATATATAGTTATGAAAAAAAAGTAAGAAAAAATCATATTAAAAGAGTAAGTAATCAAGAATGTGAAATTCATTCAGGACTTTATTATATAGATTTAATTTCTCACTTTACAAGAGTGTGTGATCATGCAAGAAATATAGTTGAAAATGTATTAGAAAATAGAATGTAGGAGATAAAATTATGAGTTTTAAATTAGAAGAAGAATTAGTAAATGAATTAGAAGCTATTTTATTATTTGAAGAAGATAAAATAGAAAATGAAGTATTTGAAAAATTGAATAAAAAAGGATTATTCTCTGGTAAAGAAGGAGAAATTGTTGTTTATAGAGATCTTGAAGATAAACAAAGATATGTTTTTGTTGGTTTAGGAAAAGAAAAAGACTTAACATTAGATAAGGTTAGAAAAATATTCTTTAAATTTGCTAAAGAATTAGAAGTTAAAAAAGAACCTGAAGTTAAAGTATATATACCTAAATTAAATGGTTTATGTACAAGAAAAACTTATGGTGCTGCATATGAAGGGATACTTCATGCAGGATATACATACGATAGATTTAAAAGTAAAAAAGAAGATGAATTTGAGTTAAATGTAAGATTTGATATAGAAGAAGAAAAAGAAGAAAAAGTAGTAGCAGAACTTCTAAAAATCCAAAATATTATGGATGGAGTGTACTTTACAAGAGATTTAGTAAATCTTCCTTCAAACTATATATATCCAGAAACTTTAGCTAACATTACAAAAGAAGAATTAGAAAAATTTGGAGTAAAAGTAAAAATATATGAAGAAAAAGAAATAAAAGAATTAGGAATGGAAGCTTATCTATCAGTTGCAAGAGGATCAAGTAATAAACCTAGATTGATAGTTATGGAATATATGAATAATTCAGAAAGTACAGAAAAAGTTGCATTAGTTGGAAAAGGAGTAACTTATGATACAGGTGGATATTCTATAAAACCAAATGATGGAATGAAAACAATGTTTTGCGATATGGGAGGTGCAGGAACAGTTATAGGAACTATGCTTGCCTTAGCAAAGAATAATGTTAAAACAAATGTATATGGAGTTGTAGCAGCTTGTGAGAATTCTATAAGTGGAGATGCATATAAACCAGGGGATATCATAGGTTCTATGGCAGGGAAGACTATAGAAGTAGATAATACAGATGCAGAAGGAAGATTAACTTTAGCTGATGCTGTATATTATGCTTCAACTGTTTTAAAAGCAGATAAAATAATAGATTTAGCGACTTTAACAGGAGCATGTCTTGTAGCTCTTTCAGAATACTATACAGGTTCTGTAACAAATAATAAAGAATTATTTAAAGATATTTTAGAAGCTTCAAAAGAAGCAGGAGAACCAATATGGTTACTTCCAACATCTGATGAATTTAAACAATTAAACAATTCAAGAGTTGCTGATATTAAAAACTCAGGTGGAAGAATGGGAGGAACTATAACAGCTGGTTTATTTATAGGAGAATTTGTTAATAATACACCTTGGGTACATTTAGATATAGCAGGAACAGCCTTTTTATCTAAAGCTTATGGATATTTACCAGTAGGAGCAACAGGAGTACATATTAAGACATTATATAATTATTTAGAAGGATTAAAATAAAAAAGAGCGTAAGCTCTTTTTTTATATCTTTAATATTGCTATAGCAAGTGTAAAATAAACAAATAAACTAACTGCATCAACTAAAGTTGTGATTACAGGAGATGCCATACTTGCTGGGTCTATGTTAAATGCTTCAGATATTAAAGGAAGTAAACCTCCTACAATATTGGCAAGAGTTAGTGAAAGAACGATTGCAAGTGATATAACTATAGCTGTATTTAAGTTCATTCCTGAATTATTAAGTAATAATAATCTTAAAATATTGACTATAAATATTATTGCACCACATTGCAAACTTACTAAAAATTCTTTTTTTATAATATCAAAGAAATTCTTTTTTAAGGTTAAATTTTCAACTATTATAGCACGTATTACTGATGAACTTGATTGACTACCAGCATTTCCTGAAGTTGACATTATAACAGGAATAGAAGCAGCAAGTATTGCCACAGCACTTAATTTATCTTCAAAAGTTTGAAGTATATATCCAGTAAAAGAACCAGAAATCATAAGGATTAAAAGCCAAGAAATACGAGATTTAACCATTTCTATAATAGAAGTATTTAAATAAGAACCTTCTATATGATTAACCCCAACCATTTTATGTATATCTTCTGTTGCTTCTTCAACTAATACGTCAATTACGTCATCGGCTGTTATAATTCCTATTAATTTATTTTGATCATTTAGTACAGGAATAGATGTAATATCATATTCTTGTAACATTTTAGCAACTTCTTCTTGGTCAGTATTACTATATACATAAATATCACTTTCCTCTATTAAATCTTCAAGTAATGTATCATCTCTAGCTACTATTATATTTCTTAAATGAACAACTCCTAAATATTTTCTAGAGGCATCCCTTATGTAGCAAACATTAATTGTTTCAACTAATTCTGCTTTATGTTTTATAATTTTTATAGCTTCTTCTACCGTGATATTACTTCTAAGTTCAACAAAATCTGAAGACATCATATATCCAGCTGTAAATTCTTTATAACTTAAAAGAGTGTTAATTTCTTTTCTGTCTTTATCTGGAACAGATGCAAGTATTTTTTTTATAACATTAGCAGGCATTTCTTCCATAAATTCTATAATATCATCACTAAACATATTATTTATTATATTAAATACATCATGAGAACTTAATATTTCTATAAGTCTTTGTTGTTTTGTTGGACTTAAATAAGAAAAAAGTTCAGCACTAATATCTTTGGGTAATATTCTGAAAGTGAAGATAGCTTCATTTATATCTAATTCTTCAAATATTTCAGATAAATCAACTATGTTATATTCAGTAAATATATGTCTAATTCCATCAACATTTTTTTCTTTAATAAATTCAGGTAAAATGTTAAATAATTGTTCTTTAGTATAAACCATCTATATTAAACCTCCTGCAATAAAAATACGAGCTAAAGTAAAGTAGGTAGTAAGTGATATAGCATCGCAAGCTGTTGTAAGGACGGGACCACTCATACTAGCTGGGTCAAGTTTTAAATAAAGACCTATCATAGGAAGAATACCACCTATTAAATTAGCTGTTGTGACTATAATTAATATGGTAAGTGAAACAAGTATTGCTGTTTCCCATTTAACTGATGGCATAAATATTATAATTCTTAAGGTGTTTATAATAAAAAGAATACTTCCAAGTATTAAAGAATTATACAATTCTTTTTTTATAATACTAAATAAGTTAGAAAATTTCATATCATCAACTATAATTCCACGAATTACCATAGCACTAGATTGACAACCGGCATTACCTGCTGTATCCATTATCATAGGCATAAATGCTAATATAGAGCTAATAGAAGTAATATCACTATTTGCTGTGACTATACTTCCAGAAACTGTTGCAGAAACCATAAGAATTAAAAGCCAAGCAATTCTACTTTTACTAATTTCAAAACTAGATTGATCTAAATAATTACCATCTGTAGGATTAATCCCACTCATACGTTGTATATCTTCTGTTGTTTCAGATTCTATAATATCTAGTACGTCATCTATAGTAACAATACCAAGTATATGGTGATTATTATCTACAACAGGTAAAGCTAAAAGGTCATATTTTGACATAGTTTGAGCAACATATTCTTGATCATCATCTACATCAACAGAAATAACATCCGTTTCCATAATATCACCTATTAAAGTATCATCTTGAGAAATTAATATATCTTTCATAGAAACAAGACCTATCAATATTGAATTCTCATTAGTTACATAACAATAAGATATAGTTTCAGCAATTTTTTCTTGAGATTTAATTTTTTTCATTGCAATAAAAGCACTATCATCTTGAGAAATTTTAACAAAATCAGCAGACATTATAGATCCAGCTGAATTTTCATTATAGTTTAATTGCATATTTAATTGCATTTTTCTACTATGAGATGCAATTTCAAATATTTTTTCTTCAACTTCTTTATTTTCATAATCAAGTATATCCTTAATATCATCTGTATATAGATATTCTAAAAGTTCATGAAGAAAGTCGTTAGAAAGATTTAGTATTAAGTTTTCACGTAAATCTATAGAAAGATAAGGAAAAACTTCCGAGGCTTTTTCAGTACCTATTAAGTTAAAGATTTTTAATATATCTTCGAGATTTAATTCATCCAAACTTTGTGCTAAATCAACAGAGTTTGTATCAATTAATTCATCTTTAAGACTTAATAAATTTCCGTTTTCTATTTCTTCTTTTAATTCCATAAAAAACCTCCTATTCTTCAAATATATATAATTATATCTTATTTTATATCATATATCAATAAGTATCTTGACTATAAACCTAAAAAGGAGTAATATAAAAGGTACTTATAAATTGAAAAGGAATGTTGTGGATAAAGTGAAAAGATTGAAAAGTTTAGATTTTTTAAGAGCGGTATCTTTAATTATGATATCGTGTTATCATTGGTTCTATTTTAAAGGAACTTATATAGGGGTTATAGTATTTTTTGCCTTAAGTGGGTATTTAATTACTAATTCTTTATTAACAAAAGAATTTAGTATATGGGGAGAATTAAAAAAAAGAGTAATTAAAATATATCCTAGTCTTTTAATGGTAATATTAATTTCTTCCTTATTTCTATATTATTTTAATGGAGGATTTGAAGAAAAATATAGATTAAGTATGATATTTTCTGTATTAAGTTTAAATAATATATATCAAATAATTTATAAAATATCATATTTTGATGGATATAATACCTTATTACCATTAACTCATATTTGGGCTCTATCGTTACAAATGCAAGTATATATACTACTTCCTGTAATGATAAAAGGATTTAAAAAACTAAAATTATCTGATAATATAATATCAGGGATATTTACAGTATTAAGTATAATTTCTGCAATAATTATGGGATATAAGCTATATTTAGGTAGAGATTTTTCTGAAATATATTATGGAACTGATACAAGAATTTTTACGTTCTTTATAAGTGCTGCAGTTGCGGCATATTATGCTAATAAGAAAAAATTGGAAGATGAACAAAAGGCAACAATACTGATAATATCAGTTATTACATATATATTCTTAATATTTTATGCTTTATTCTTTGATTATCAAAGTAGCTTTAATTATTATGGTGGACTATTTTTACTTAGTTTAGGTGTTAGTTTTATACCTGCACTTGCTATTAAAGTAAATATAAAAAAAGTAAGAATACCAATAATAAGTAGAATATATGATGTTATAGCAGAGTTTGGAAGTAGAGAATATCAATATTATTTATGGCAATATCCAATAATGATAATGATGAGAGAAATATTTAAATGGTCAGAAATGGATTTTTATTTAAAATTCTTAATTGAAATATTAATTTTAGTAGCAGTATCAGAAATTTTCTACCAAATCTTTAAAAGAAGGGAGAGATTAATGAGAAAAGTTAGTTTAATAATGTTAGCTCTAATAGCAATACTAGCATATTCAGTTCCTAATTATGAAAATAAAGATCTTGAAGAATTAAATAAAATTAGAGAAGAGATAAGTGAAAAAACAAAAGAAATTGAGAATAAAGAAAAAGAAGAGGTAAAAACAACAGAAGAAACAACAAAAGAATCTAATGAAAATTCACAAGAAAAAAATATGGATAAAATAACATTTGTTGGAGATTCTGTTATGGAAATGGCAAAGATAGAAATACAAAACACTTATCCAAATGCAGAAGTAAATTCTAAAGTATCAAGACAGTTTTCAGAATTGCCAAAAATATTGATGGCAATGGATAAACAAGGTAAATTGTATAATACAGTAGTAATAGGTCTTGGAACAAATGGAACAATCTCTCAAAAAGATATGGATAGAAGTCTAGAAATATTAGGGGATAGAAAGGTGTATTTCATAAATTCAGTAGTGCCACAATCTTGGGAAAAAAGTGTAAATAATTTTTTAGATACTATAGCTTCTGAAAATTCAAATGTAAAAGTAATTGATTGGTATAAAGTTGCAAAAGGAAATAAAGCAATCTTTTATAAAGACGGAACACATCCTAAAATAGATGGTGTAAAAAAATATGTTAAGTTAATATCTGATAATTTAAAATAAGGAGTATATTTGTATGGATATTCAAAAGATTTTTAATGGAATAGAATATAAAATATTAAGTAAAGGGATCGAATTTAAAGTAAATGATATACAATATGATTCAAGAAAAATTAAAGAAAACGACATATTTGTAGCTCTTATAGGTAGCTTAGTTGATGGTCATTCCTATATAGATAAAGCTATTGAAAATGGTGCTAAAATGCTGATAGTGGAAAGATTGGATTTAAGTTATCCTGAAGGAATATGGATAATTCAAGTTGATGATTTGAGAAATAAGTTAGGATTTATAGCCTCTAATTTCTTTGATTATCCTCAAAATAAATTAAAAGTAATAGGTGTTACAGGTACTAACGGTAAAACAACATCAACATATATATTAGAATCTATTCTTAAAAATTCTTCGAGAATAGGAACAACGGGATGTAGAATATTAGACAAAGAATATCCAACGAATAATACAACACCAGAATCATTAGATTTAATTAAAATGATGGATGAAAGTGTAAAAAAAGGTGTAGAATATTTCTTGATGGAAGTAAGTTCACACGCTCTTTATCAAGGACGTGTAAATATGCTTATGTTTGATTCTGCGATATTTACGAATTTAACACAAGATCATTTAGATTTTCATAAAACTATGGAAAACTATTTTAATGCAAAAGCGATGATATTAAATCATTTAAGAGGAAATAAACTAATAATTAATAAAGATGATGTATATTGTAGAAGATTATTGAATAAATCTCAAAGTTTTTCATTAAAAGAAGATGCAGATATTACAGGTGAAATATTAGAATATACATTAAAAGGAATGAAGGTAAAAGTTAGTGTATTAGGTAAAGATTATGAGTTTGTAACTAAACTTATGGGGGAATATAATCTACAAAATATATTAGGAGTATTACTTGTTATACTTCAACAAGGAATAGATATTTCTTATGCAATAGAATGTATAAAAGAATTAAATTCTATATCTGGTAGATTTGAATTAATTGATAATGATAAAGAAATAATGGTTGTAGTAGATTATGCTCATACTCCAGATGGACTAGAAAATATATTAGAAACATTACAGAATATGAAAAAAAATAGAATAATTACTGTATTTGGTGCAGGTGGGGATAGAGATAAAACTAAAAGACCTTTAATGGCACAAATGGCATCAAAATACAGTGATGTTGTATATATGACATCTGATAATCCAAGAACAGAAGATCCGGAAAGTATATTAGATGATATAGAAAAAGGAATGAGTAATAAAAAATATTATAGAATTACAGATAGAGAAGAAGCTATAAAAAAAGCTGTGCAAAATTCACAAAAAAATGATATAATACTAATCGCTGGTAAAGGTCATGAAGATTATCAAATAATAGGTCATACTAAAATACATTTTGATGATAGAGAAGTGGCAAGAAAATATTTAGGAGGTAGATAAATTGAAAAAAATTCTATTTTTATTAACAACTATTTTTATGTTAGTTGTAAGTTGTGGTTCAAAATCAGAAAATAAGGATTCAAAAGAATTGAATATTTACAGTTGGACTTATTTTGTTCCAGATAAAGTTATTCAAGATTTTGAAAAAGAAACAGGAATTAAGGTTAATTTAAGTTTTTATGATAATAATGATACTATGATAGCAAAATTACTTGCAGGATCTGATCAATATGATATAGTATCACCATCAACAGATTATGTTCCTGTAATGATAAATTCTGATTTACTTGAAAAATTAGATAAATCAAAATTAGGGAAAACTTTTGAAAATTTTGATGAAAAATTAAATTTATTAGAAATTTCTAAAACTTATGATGAAGGATTAAATTATACTATACCATATTCATATATGGCAACAGGTATAACAGTAAATACAAAAGTTGTTGGTAAAGATTATCCTAAAACACCTGATATATTCTTAGAAGAAAAGTTTAAAAAGAGAATGACTATGCTTGATGATGGGCGTGAAGTTTTAGGGTTAGCTCTTCAATATTTAGGATTTGAATCAGATAGTAAAAATCCAGAAGAATTAGCAAAAGCTAAAGAAAAAATACAAAGTTGGGCTAAAAATTTATCTAAATTTGATTCAAACGCTTCAGGAAAAGGAATGGCAAGTGGAGAATTTATAGTAGTTCATGGATACCCAGATATTTATTATGAATTAGAAGGAAAAGGTGAAGAAAATTATGATTACTTCATACCTCAAGGAGCTATGATGTATATAGATAGTATGGCTATAACAAAAAATTCACCTAATAAAGAAAATGCGTATAAGTTCTTAGAATTTTTATATAGACCAGAAAACTTTAAAGAAGTTCTTAAAGTTCTTAGAAATCCAAGTATAATAAAAGGGGTAGAAGAAATTTCAGAAGTAAAACCAATAGTAAGTAGTGAAGAAATACTTAAAAAAGCAAAATTACCAAGAGCATTAGATGAAGAAACAAAAGAAGCTCAAGATAAGGTATGGACTGAAATTAAATCAGGTAAATAATAAAAGATTATAAATAAAACATAGTAAAAGTCGTAGTTCTTATAGAATTACGACTTTTAAAATAAGTAAATATAGAAAATCACTTATAATTTAATTGACTTTTGTTAAAGGTGTGGTATATTATAAATAAAATATTTGTTTAAAAGGAGAACGATAAAATGGGAAAAGAAAAAATTATATCATCAAATTTTCTAATGCAAGAGTTTAAATATGAAGATGGAAGTATATTAAAAGTTAATGTAGTGAATAATAAGAAAGAAGGACCATATAAATATTATTTTAAGAGTGGAGATATAGAAGAAGGAACATATAAAAATGGTGTACTTGAAGGACTATATACAATTTATGTGTATGATGGTGATAGAGAAGAAGGAACATATAAAAACGGAAAAAAAGAAGGTTCTTATAAATATTATTGGAATGATGGTACTAGAGAAGAAGGAACATATAAAAATGGTGTACTTGAAGGACTATATACAATTTATGTGTATGATGGTGATAGAGAAGAAGGAACATATAAAAATGGAAAAAGAGAAGGTTCTTATAAATATTATTTTAAGAGTGGAGATATAGAAGAAGGAACATATAAAAACGGGGAAAAAGAAGGTTCTTATAAATATTATTTGAATGACGGAGATATAGAAGAAGGAACATATAAAAACGGGAAAAGAGAAGGTTCTTATAAATATTATTTGAATGACGGAGATATAGAAGAAGGAACATATAAAAACGGAAAAAAAGAAGGTTCTTATAAATATTATTGGAATGATGGAGATATAGCAGAAGGAACATATAAAAATGGTGCACTTGAAGGACCATATACGATTTATTTTAAAGATGGTGATAGAGAAGAAGGAACATATAAAAATGGTGTACTTGAAGGACTATATACAATTTATGTGTATGATGGTGATAGAGAAGAAGGAACATATAAAAACGGTAAAAAAGAAGATTCTTATAAATATTATTTTAACAATGGAGATATAGAAGAAGGAACCAATAAAAATGGGGTAAAAGAAGGACCGTATATAGAATATTTTAAAGATGGTTCTAAAGCAGAAGGAACATATAAAAACGGTAAAAAAGAAGATTCTTATAAATATTATTTTAACAATGGAGATATAGAAGAAGGAACATATAAAAATATGGTAAAAGAAGGACCATATAAATATTATTGGAATGATGGAGATAGAGCAGAAGGAACATATAAAAACGGTAAAAAAGAAGGTTCTTATAAATATTATTTTAACAATGGAGATATAGTAGAAGGAACATATAAAAATGGGGTAAAAGAAGGATCATATAAATATTATT
>NZ_CDRRBS010000006.1:0-26418 GCF_977040545.1 Pseudostreptobacillus sp.
AATTCACCTAAAGAAGTATTAGAACTTGCTAAAAAATTAAAAAATGAATTTGTAATACAAGTAGAAGGTAAAGTAAATGAAAGAACAAGTAAGAATAAAAATATATTAACTGGAGATATAGAAGTATTAGCAGAAAATATCAATGTGTTATCTAAATCTAAAGCTTTGCCTTTTGAAATATCAGAAAATAATATTAATGAAAATTTAAGATTGACATATAGATATTTAGATTTAAGAAGAAAGAAAATGTTAGATAATATAGTTAAAAGAAATGCTATGTTATTCTCTATAAGAGAATTTATGAACAATGAAGGATTCTTAGATATAGATACACCTATACTTGGAAAAGCTACTCCTGAAGGAGCACGTGATTTCATAGTTCCAAGTAGAATGCAAAAGGGTGAGTTTTATGCTCTTCCACAGTCTCCACAATTATTTAAACAAACTTTAATGGTTGCAGGTATGGATAAATATTATCAACTAGCTAAATGCTTTAGAGATGAAGATTTAAGAGGAGATAGACAGTTAGAATTTACTCAACTTGATATGGAAATGTCATTTATACATCAAGAAGATATAATGGATTTAGTTGAAAGACTTGCTAAGAAAGTATTTAAAGATGTTACAGGTGAAGAAAAATTAGAAAAATTTGATAGAATAACTTATGATTATGCAATGAATAATTATGGTTCAGATAAACCTGATTTAAGATTTGATATGAAAATTAAAGATTTATCAGAAATAGTTGCTAATAAAGGATTTTCTGTATTTGATGATGCTATTAGTAATGGTGGTAGTGTAAGAGCTATAGTATCAGATGATGTTGATTTTTCAAGAAAGAAAATTAAAGATCTTGAAGATTTTGTTAAAACTTATTACAAAGCTAAAGGATTAGCATATATTAAAGTTGGAGAAGATGGGAATATAAATTCACCTATAGCTAAGTTTTTTGATGAAGATACTTTAAATAATATAAAAAATACTTTAGAGTTAACTAATAATAAAATTGCTTTTATATTAGCAGATAAAAATAAAATAGTTCTTGATGGATTAGGAGCTTTAAGATTAAAATTAGGAAATGATTTAGGATTGATAAATAAAGATGAGTTTAAATTTGCTTGGGTAGTTGATTTCCCTATGTTTGAATATTCAGAGGAAGAAGGAAGATATTTAGCACAACATCATCCATTTACATCAATTAAAAAAGAAGATGTTAAATATTTAGATAGTGGTGAACTTGAAAAAATTAAATCTGAATCTTATGATTTAGTATTAAATGGATATGAAATAGGTGGAGGATCTATAAGAATACATGATTCAGAATTACAAGCTAAAGTTTTTGATACATTAGGATTATCTAAAGAAGAACAAATTGATAAATTTGGATTCTTCTTAGAAACATTAAGTTATGGAGTTCCACCACATGGAGGACTTGCATTTGGACTTGATAGATGGCTTATGGCTATGCAAAAGGAAACTTCTATAAAAGAAGTAATACCATTCCCTAAAACTAATAAGGGGCAAGATTTATTAACAGGAGCACCTGCAAGTGTTGATGTTAGACAATTAAGTGAAGAATTAAAATTAAAGAAAATAGAAGATTAAAAAGAGGGGGAAATCCCTCTTTTTTCAAACTGGGGTGTATATGAATAAATATAGTTTTTTAAATCTTGATAGAATTGTATCTGAAGCCGAAGAAGAAAGAATAAGTAAGAAAAAAATATTTGATATATATATAAATAATATGTTTATAGAAAATGAAGGAAGTTCAAAAAACTTAATAGATATACATAAATATATATTTGAAGATTGTTTCAAAAAAGCAGGTGTATTAAGAAAATTAGATGTAAGAAAAGGTATGTGTTTTTTTTGTAGAGCAATGTATCTTGAATCTAATTTAGAAATTGCAAGTAAAATGAAACAAAATACATTAGATGAAATAATAGAAAAGTATGTTGAAATGAATATATTACATCCATTTTATGAAGGTAATGGTAGAGCAACAAGAGTATGGCTTGATTTACTTTTAAGAAAAAAGTTTAATAAATTTGTTAATTGGATAAATATTGATAGAGATGAATATATTTTGGCAATGGAGAGAAGTTTTATTAATACCTTAGAAATAAAGTATTTAATTAAAGAAAATTTAATAGATATTTCTAGTGGGATAGATTTTAGTTTACTTGCTAAAAATATTGATGTGTCATATAAGTATGAAGGATTGTATAATTATAAAACAGAAGATATATTAGATTAGATAGAAATATTAAGTAAATGTTATAAACTTTATAAAATAAAAATGAGGACTATGAAAGTCCTTTTTTTAAAGCCAAGATACCGGAGTGAAAAGGTTTTGGTTGCCTTAAAAACCAAGTGGTAGCCATATAACTAATTATTATGAGATCCGTATAAGCCATTAAATCAAATCGTGATTTCCTCAAGTATACTAAGTCAGGGACAGCTCCTTAACCAAAAAGTAAAGCCCAAAATAAAGGTATCACTATTCCGTATATCTTCGCAAATTTATTATACCAATATATATAAAAAAATTCAATAGACATGAATATAAATATGTGTTAGACTATTAAAGAAAATTAGAAGGGGTGAGATTTATGGCAGAAATAAAAATATTAGATGAGAGTATTTCGAATATAATAGCTGCGGGAGAAGTTGTTGAAAATCCTGCAAGTATGATAAAAGAATTATTGGAAAATTCTTTAGATGCAAATTCTACAAAAATAGATATAGAAGTTTTAAGTGGTGGAAGTTATGTTAAAATTTCTGATAATGGTAAAGGAATGAGTAAGGAAGATGTACTATTAAGTATAGAAAGACATGCAACATCAAAAATTTCTGAAAAAGATGATATTTTTAATCTTACGACCTATGGTTTTAGAGGAGAAGCGCTAGCTTCAATATCTTCTGTTTCAAAAATTTCTATTTCAAGTAAAAGAGAAGTTGATAAAGTTGGGACTATACTTAATTCTTATGGTGGAATTGTTAGGAAATATGAAGATATATCTAGAACTACAGGTACAGATATTGAAATAAGAGATCTTTTCTATAATACACCTGCACGTAAAAAATTTTTAAGAAAAGATAGTACAGAATATACTAAAATTAAAGATATAGTGTTAAAGGAAGCTCTAGCTAATCCAAATGTTGCTATTTCCTTAAATATAGAGGGTAAATCTTCTATTAAAACTACAGGAAATGGGATGGAAAGTACAATATTTGAAATTTTTGGTAAAAATATACTTAAAAATTTAACTAAATTTAAATATGGTTATCTTGGTAATGTTGAAATATTAAGATCCTCTAAAGAGTATATTTATACTTATGTTAATGGTAGATATGTTAAATCTAATGTTATAGATAGAGCAGTAATTGATGGCTACTATACAAAACTTATGAAAGGTAAATATCCTTTTGCTATAATAACATATAATATAAATCCTAAAGAAATAGACGTAAATGTTCATCCATCTAAAAAACTTGTTAAATTTTCAGATGAAAAATATGTATATGGGGATATAAAAAATTCTATAGATGATTTCTTTTATGAATATGATAGAAAAAATTGGCAACCTATACTACAGCCTAAGATGGAAAATAGTGTTGAATATACATATACACAACAAAATATTAGTGAAGATATAAACAGTATATCTAATTCATATATTTATGAAGAAACATCTTCAAAACCGAGTAATTATGAATTTGAGTTTACTGAAAATAAATATATAAATAATGATCAAGTTAAATTAAATGTAGAAGATAAAATTGAAGAAAATATAGTTGAAGAAAATAAAGTTATAGAAGAAATAAAAGAAGAAGATAATGGGTATTTAAAAGGATTTTTTGAAAGAGAAGTTAAAATAGATAAGGAATATAATGTGATAGGGCAAATATTTGATACATATATATTAGTCGAAGGTGAAGAAGAATTAGAAATATATGATCAACATATTATACATGAAAGATTACTTTATGAAGAATTGATACAAGCTTATTCTAAAAAAGAATTATCACAGCAAATTATGTTGATTCCAGAGGTTATAACACTTACACCTTTAGATAAAGATATAGTATTAAATAATATAGAAATATTAAGAAGTCTTGCTTTTGATATAGATGATATAGGAGAAAATAATATAATATTAAGAGCATATCCTAATTTTACTTTTAGAGAAAGTATAGTGAATATACTATATAAAATTATAGAAGATTTAAAAATTAATGATAAAGTTAGAGATATTCGTGAAAGAATATTAATATCAATGTCTTGTCGTGGAGCAATTAAAGCAGGACAAAAATTAAGTGGAGATGAAATGAAAAATATGGTTACAAGATTACATAGTGTAGGTAAATATACCTGTCCTCATGGAAGACCTATCATTACTAAAATATCTAAATATTTTTTAGATAAAAATTTTGGAAGAGTGAAATAAAATATACAAATTTATATAGAAAAAGTCAAAAAATTACTTGAAAAAACAAAAAATATATGATATAAAGCATTGTGAAATATTTAAGTTAGGGAGAAAGATGTTAAAAATAAATATTATTTGTGTAGGTAAAATAAAAGAAAAATATATAGTAGATGGTATAAACGAATTTTCTAAAAGATTAGGAAGATATATAAAACTAAATATTATAGAAATTAAAGACGAAGCAGATAATGTAATAAATTTTGCAATAAATAAAGAAAGTAAAAATTTATTAGATACTATAAATAAAAATATAGGGTATAATATATTACTAGATTTAAAAGGCAAGGGATTGACAAGTGAAGAACTTGCAAAAAAAATAGATGAATTGACTTTAAATGTGAGTACAATAAATTTCATAATAGGTGGTTCTAATGGATATAACGATGAAGTTAGGAATATAGCAGATATGAGGATTAGTTTTTCTAAAATGACCTTTCCTCATCAGTTAATGAGGTTAATTTTAGTAGAACAAATTTATAGGTCAATATGTATTAATAATAATATTAGTTATCATAAATAGGAGGTAATTGTGTATACAACAGGTAGTGAATTTGATTATGAAATAGATGGAAATATAGAATATTTTACATGTATAGGAGAAACGGTATATTCAGGTATTGAATATTTAATATGTGAAAGTGAAGATGGTATGAAAAAAGTATTTTTCTACGAAGAAGAAGAATTAGAATTGCTTGATGATGAGGAAGAAGAAGAAAGTATAATAGATCATTATCAAGAAGAAGCATTCAAACTTGAAGAAAAAGAATTTGAATATTGGGAAGATAATGATTTTACATCTGATTATGATGGTTATACTGATGATGGTTTAGAGAGTGATTCAGTTATAGAGGAAGATGATATGGTATTCTTAGGAGAAGAAAATGATGAAGAAATAGATGATTTCCTAGACGAATTATTTGAGGATGAAAATTAATGATACTTGTAATACATGATTTAATAGAAAATGAAAAAATAAAACATGTTATTGATCATGAAATAGATGAAAATGGGATTATAAAATATAAATTAAATGGAGAAAATTATACATTAAAAGTAAAAGATAAAGAAATAATAATGACAAAAGATGGTGAAATTTCTTATACTAATGTATATAAAAAAGGGAAAATTACTAAAAATTTTCTTAAAACTTCAAATTTATTATTAGAAATATATATTATTACTAGAAATATTAGTGTAAAAAATGGTAAAATAGATTTAGAATATAATATATATAATGATAGTAATGCGTTAGATTTAGTTTCTAGCTATAGTATCAACATAGAAATATAGTAAGGGAGTGAATATGGATAATAAAGAAACTGTGGTTAATGTAAGCCATGTAATGAAAGAAAAAGCAAGAAAAGTTGAAGAATTAAGGGCTGAAGGTCTTGAACCTTATGCAAGAAGATACGATAAAAAAGAAAATATATCTGAAATTTTAAATTATGATGAAAATTCTGAAAAAGAATTTCAAACAGCAGGTAGAATAGTTTCTTATAGAAGAATGGGTAAAAATGGATTTGCTCATATACAGGATTTAAGTGGTAAAATACAATTTTATGCTAAAAAAGATGAAATTGGTGATGATAAATATGAGATATATAAAAAGATGGCAACAGGAGATTTTGTTGGTGTAAAAGGTAAGTTATTCCGTACACAAACAGGAGAATTAACAATTAAGGCAAGTGATATAGAAATATTAACTAAAAATGTTAGACCACTTCCTGATAAATTCTCTGGATTGCAAGATATAGAAATGCGTTACAGACAAAGATATGTAGATCTTGTAATGAATCCTGAAGTACAAGATACTATGAAAAAAAGATTTGAAATTATTAGATTTATGCGTAATTATTTAGAAAGTAGAAACTTTATAGAAGTAGAAACACCTATGTTACATCCAACACTTGGTGGAGCTAATGCTAAACCTTTTATTACACATCATAATACTTTAGATATGGATATGTATTTAAGAATAGCACCAGAGCTTTATTTAAAAAGATTACTAGTGGGTGGATTTGAAAGAGTATTTGAAATTAATAGAAACTTTAGAAATGAAGGAACATCAATTAAACATAATCCTGAATTTACAATGATGGAACTATATCAAGCGTATGCTGATTTCAATGATATGATGGATTTAACAGAAGATTTATTATCTGAAATGGCTAAACATCTATATAACACATACGAAATACCTTATGGGGAATATAAGGTAGATATGTCAAAACCTTGGAGAAGAGTTACTATGCGTGAAATAGTTAAAGAAAAAACAGGATTTGATTTTAATTTAATGAAGAGTGATGAAGAAGCAATAGAATTTGCAAAAAATTTAGGTATAGAATTAGATAAAACTAAATCATACACTAAATTTGGTATATTAAATTTATTATTTGAAGAAAAAGTTGAATCTACAATAGTTAATCCGACTTTTGTTACAGAATATCCTAAAGAAATTTCACCTCTTTCTAAAAATATGGAAGGTGAAAGTGAATGGGTAGATAGATTTGAGCTATTTATCACAGGAAGAGAATATGGGAATGCATATTCTGAATTAAATGATCCACAAGATCAAAAAGAAAGATTTGAAGAACAAGTTAGAGCAAAAGAAAATGGAGATGACGAAGCAGGAGAAATGGATCTTGACTATATTAGAGCATTAGAATATGGAATGCCACCTGCTGGAGGTCTTGGAATTGGAATAGATAGACTTGTTATGTTAATGACAAATTCTCAATCTATAAGAGATGTAATACTATTCCCTACATTGAAAAAGGAAACACATTTTGAATAGAAAATAAATAGTATTTATATTAATTGTGATTATAACATGTACTTATAAAGTAAGTGCATGTTTTTTTTACATATATATTGTAATTATGTATTCAAATATGGTAAAATTAAAGTAATATAAAGAGTTAGGAGTAAGTAATTTCAAAGAGCTTTTAAGGAGCTTTTTGATGTTATTTGCTCACTCTTTAAAAATTAGGAGGTATTATGTTTGATAAAAAAACTTATAAATTAAATGCAGGTAATGAAATAATTACTGTAGAAACAGGAGAAGTTGCAAGACAGGCAGGAGGATCTGTTTTAATTAGTAAAGGAGATACAACATTATTAGTTACGGCAACTAGAAGTAAGGATGTTAAGGAAGGACAAGATTTCTTCCCATTAACAGTAGACTATATTGAAAAATTCTATTCAACTGGTAAATTTCCAGGAGGTTTTATTAAAAGAGAATCTAAGCCTTCAACAGAAGAAGTTTTAATTTCAAGACTTATAGACAGACCTATAAGACCTTTATTCCCAGAAGGATTCTTTAATGGAGTTCATATTGTTGTAAACGTTATATCTTTTGACGGTGTAAATATGCCAGAAGATATAGCAACAGTAGGAGTTTCATTTGCTTTAGGATTATCTGATATTCCATTTGCAGGACCTGTAGCAGGTGTTACAGTGGGATATATTAATGGAGAATATGTTTTAAATCCTAAAGGAGAAGATAGAGAAAATACTAAAATATATTTATCAGTTGCAGGTACAAAGAGTGCTGTAACTATGGTTGAGGCAGGATCTAGTGAAGTTACAGAGGAAGAAATGCTAGGTGCTATAATATTTGGACATGATAATATTAAAAAATTATGTGAAGAACAAGAAAATATATTAAATGAATTAAATATTGAAAAAATGGAATTTGTAGCTCCAGTTGCTGATGAAAGAGTTAGAAACTTTTTAGATCAATATATAGGAGAATTGAAAGAAGCTATACTTGTTCCAGGAAAACTTGAAAAATATGAAGCTATAGATAAGCTAGAAGAATCATTACTTGAAGTATTTAAGCAAAATATGGCAAAAGAAATTATGAGTAGAGAATTAACTGAAGAAGAAAAATTAGCTGAATTAATAGGAGCTTCTAAAACTAAATCACTAGATACTTTAGTTAAAGAATTTAAAAATTATTACCACGATTTAGAAAAGAAAATAGTAAGAGAATTAATAATATTTGATAAGTATAGAGCAGATGGAAGAAAGATTGATGAAATTAGACCTCTTGATGCAAAGGTAGATATATTAAAAATGCCACATGGATCAGCACTATTTACTCGTGGAGAAACACAAGCTTTAGTTACGGCTACATTAGGATCTAAAGAAGATGAACAAATTATAGATGGAATAGAAGGGGAATATACTAAAAAATTCTTCTTGCATTATAATTTCCCACCATTTTCAGTAGGAGAAGCAGGATTTATGCGTGCCCCTGGTAGAAGAGAACTAGGACATGGAAATCTTGCAGAAAGAGCACTTAAAGCTGTTATGCCAAGTATTGATGATTTCCCATATACAGTAAGGGTAGTCTCAGAAATTACAGAATCTAATGGTTCATCATCTCAAGCTTCAATTTGTGGAGGATCTCTTGCTTTAATGGCAGCAGGTGTACCTATAAAGGGAACTGTTGCAGGTATTGCTATGGGATTAATTAAAGAAGGTGATGATTTCACAGTATTAACAGATATACAAGGATTAGAAGATCATTTAGGTGATATGGACTTTAAAGTTGCAGGAACTAGAGAGGGTATAACTGCTATACAAATGGATATTAAGATAGAAGGTATTACTAGAGAAATAATGGAGATAGCATTAAAACAAGCACATAGTGCTAGAATGCACATAATAGATGTTATGGAAAAAGCAATACCTGAACCAAGAAAAGAATTACATGCTAATGCACCTAAGATAATTAATTTAAAGATTTCACCTAATAAAATTGCAGCTCTTATAGGTCCTGCTGGTAAAACAATAAAGGCAATAATAGAGGAAACTGAAGT
The DNA here is from genome assembly GCF_977040545.1 of Pseudostreptobacillus sp. Lineage (NCBI taxonomy): Bacteria > Fusobacteriati > Fusobacteriota > Fusobacteriia > Fusobacteriales > Leptotrichiaceae > Pseudostreptobacillus > Pseudostreptobacillus sp. The sequence continues at coordinate 9,320 of NZ_CDRRBS010000006.1, forward strand.
TAAAATAGATGTAGATGATGATGGTCGTGTAGCTATATTTGGTACAGATATGGATAAAATGAATAGGGCTTTAGAACTTGTAAAACAATATACATTTATTGCAGAAGTAGGACAAGTATTTAAAGGTCGTGTTACAAAATTAGCTAAATTTGGAGCTTTTGTTGAAGTCGTGCCAGGAACTGAAGGATTACTTCATATATCAGAAATTAGTAACAAGAGAATAAAAGAGGTTGAAGAAGTTCTTAAAGTTAATGATATTGTAGATGTAAAAGTAATAGCAGTTGAAGATGATAAATTTAGTTTAAGTATGAAAGCATTGTTAAAAAAAGAGGAGGAATAAAATGAAAAATTTAAATTTACCAAATAAATTAACAGTTTTAAGATTAATATTAACACCAATTTTAGTATTTCTTTTATTATTAAGATTTGGTTATACAGATTCTAATGTAGTTTTAAGAAGTGGCTTTTTATCTATTCTTTCTTCTGCGCTATTATATTTAAGTACAGTAATACTATTTATTTTTATAGCACTAACTGATTTTTTAGATGGATACATTGCAAGAAGAGATAATTTAGTAACTAATTTTGGTAAATTGATGGATCCAATAGCAGATAAAATATTTGTATTTTCAATACTGATAGTATTAGTAAGATACAATTTATTATCAGTATGGTTTGTTTTAATCTTACTTTCTCGTGAATTTGTTGTTGTTGCCATTAGAACACTAATAGTAGAAAATGGTGGAGAAATAGTGGCGGCGTCAAATGTTGCAAAATTAAAAACTGCTACACAAATGCTAGCTATCTTATTTATTATATTATTTTCATTTGGTAAAATAGCTAATAGTATAGTAATGTTACCATCAGTAATATTATCTTTAATATCTATGTATGAATATTACAAAATGGGTGAAATTTATTTATGGAAGGATAATAAATAGTGGAATTTAAGAAAAGTGTAAATGAAGTATTAAAAGAACAAAATGTAAATAGTAAAGTTGGTCTTTCGGATTCAGAAGTTAATGAAAGACTTCAAAAATATGGAGAAAATAAATTAGATGAAGTTAAGAAAAAAACTTTATTTCAAAGATTCATATATCAACTTAAAGATGTAATGATATACGTACTTTTAATAGCTTCTGTAATAAATGTAATAGCTCATGGAATAGATGGGTTAACAGAGGCAGTTATAATACTTATGGTAGTATTAATTAATGCTGTTGTGGGAGTAGTTCAAGAATCTCGTGCTGAAAAAACTTTAGAAGCTTTAAAAGAATTATCTACTCCACGTGCTATAGTAAGAAGAAATGGTGAAGTTATAGAAATAGATTCTAAAGAATTAGTTCCTGGAGATATAGTAATAATAGATGCAGGTAGATATATACCAGCTGATTTAAGATTAATAGAAACACAAAATTTACAAGTTGAAGAATCAGCATTTACTGGAGAATCACATGCAGTTAATAAAGATGCTAATTTTATAGCACGAGACCATAATATACCTATGGGAGATAAAATAAATCTTGCATATTCATCAACTCTTGCAACTTATGGAAGAGGAGAAGGAGTAGTTATAGGTACAGGAATGAATACAGAAATTGGGAAGATTGCTAAAGCCTTAACGAGTGAAGATGATAATGAAACACCACTTCAAAGAAAATTAGATACTTTAGGTAAAACATTAGGATATATTGCAATGATTGTATGTTTTGTTATATTTATACTTGGTGTTTTACAAGGAAGATCAGCCCTTGATATGTTAATTACAGCTGTTTCATTAGCAGTTGCAGCTATTCCTGAAGGTCTAGTTGCAATAGTGGCTATTGTTCTTTCAACAGGTGTAACTAGAATGTCTAAAAATAATGCAATAGTTAAAAGGCTTCCAGCTGTTGAAACTTTAGGTTCTGTTAATGTTATATGTTCAGATAAAACTGGAACTTTAACACAAAATAAGATGACAGTAGTACAAGAGTATAGTTTAGCAAGTAACAATGATATATTAAGAAAAGGTTTAATGCTTTCATCTGATGCAACAGAAATAATAGGAGATCCAACAGAGATAGCTCTTGTTGTTAATGCTATAAAACATGGATTTAATCAAATAGAATTGAATAACAAGTATAAAAGAGTTAATGAATTTGCTTTTGATTCAGATAGAAAATTAATGTCAACACTTCATGTAAATGGAGATAAATATATTAGTTATACTAAAGGAGCAATAGAAGATATTATAAATATTTCTAAATATATTTTAGTTGGTGATGAAGTAGTTGAATTAACAAAAGAATATAAAGAAAATATATTAAGTAAAAGTATAGAAATGTCAAATAAGGCATTAAGAGTTTTAGGATTGGGTTACAAATTATCTGATAGATTTTTAGAATCAAATGAACTTGAAAACAATTTAATTTTAGTTGGAATAGTAGGTATGATAGATCCACCTAGAGAAGAAGTAAAAGCTTCTATTTCAAAAGCTCAAAAAGCTGGTATAAAAGTAGTTATGATAACAGGAGATCATAAAAATACAGCAGTTGCAATAGCTAAAGAATTAAATATAGCAAAAAGTATAGAAGAAAGTATTACAGGTCCTGAAATAGATAAATTAGATGAAAAAGAATTTTTTGAAAATATAGAAAAATATTCTGTATTTGCAAGAGTTTCACCAGAGCATAAGGTAAATATTGTTTCAGCTCTTAAAGCTAAAGGAAATATAGTATCTATGACAGGAGATGGTGTTAATGATGCTCCATCATTAAAAAGAGCAGATATAGGGGTTGCAATGGGAATAACAGGTACAGATGTTTCAAAAGGTGCAGCAGATATGATATTACTTGATGATAATTTTACAACTATAGTTGAAGCTGTTAAAGAAGGTAGAAATATATACAATAATATTAAAAAGACTATAATGTTCTTACTTTCATGTAATTTAGGTGAAGTAATTTCTATATTTGTGGCAACTTTATTTGCTTTTCCAACTCCACTTGTAGCAACTCAATTATTATGGATTAATTTAGTAACGGATACTTTACCTGCAATATCTTTAGGATTAGATCCAGGTAATGATGATGTTATGAATGAAAATCCTCGTCCAGTAAGTGAAAGTTTCTTTGCAAAAGGAGCTGGACTTCGTGCTATAATAGGAGGAACATTAATAGGAGTATTTACTTTACTTGCATTTATCATAGGACTTATAGAAAAAGATATTACTACTATTTCTGCAATGCGTATGGCAAGTGATGAGGATTTAACACATGCAAGAACTATGTCATTTATTGTTTTAACTGTTTCGCAGTTATTTTATGCGTATACAATGAGAGTTGATAATGTATCAACATTTAAAATAGGGATATTTAAAAATAAATATTTAAATATATCTGTAATTATTGGTTTAGTTTTACAGATATTATTGATAAATACAACAGGAGTAGCTAAAATATTTAATGTACAAAGCTTAAATATATCTGATTGGGATATAGTTATAATATTTGCGTTAATACCTTTTGTAATAAATGAATTAATTAAAACTTTTGTAAAATTTGAAAAATAAAAAGAGGTGTATTATGAGGAAATATATATATATATTAAGCACATTTTTATTTTTATCTTGTTTTAATCAAGTATCTAAAATAGAAAAAGTAGAAAATAGTAGTGCTGAGGATATAGAAGTTGAAATAGTTAAAAAAAAATCCTCATATAATAATTTAATATTACAAAATAATAATTTAAAGGAAAATTTTTCTGAATACGAATTAAATGAATTTAAGGCTAGGAATATATCGCCAACAGAAGTGATAAAATTAATAAAAAAATCAAAAGAAGGAGATGTTGTGGCAATCAATACTCTTTCATATGTTTATTATTTAATAGAAGATAATGTTAAATTGAGAGAAGTATTAGAAATGGGATCAAAATTAGGAAACACAGATTCCATATTTAATTTAATATTGCTTGAAATAGAAGATTTTAATTATGATGAAGCTCTTAATTTAATTTCTAAATTACCTAAGGGATATAAAAGTAAGGAAATTAAAAATATTAAAATAGAAATATATTTAGATAAGGCTACTCAAGGATTAAGAAAAAAAAATAATAATGAAGTATTGGTTAATTTAATTAAAGCATACAATTTGGGTCAAAAAGAGTTGGATTATGAAATAGCTAAAATTTATAAAACAAGAAAAGATATTTCAAATACATTGAAATGGTTAAATTTATCTGCAAAAAGAAATAATATTATAGCAATAAAGGAATTAGCTATAATGTATTCTAAAATGAATGATACACAAAATGCTATAAAATTTTATACTATATTATATAATAACGGAGATATTGAATATGCTAAAAATATATTTAATGAGTATACAAAAACTTTGGATAATAAGAATATAATAAAATGGTATAATATATCTAAAAAATTAGGTTTGATTAAAGAAAATTCAGAAATTGAAAAATTAATTGAACTATATGAATAGGAGAAATATGAAAAAAATATTTACATTCCTTATAATTTCTAGCTTTATTTTTGGATATTCTGATAAATTTAAGGAAAATATTACATATAATATGGCAAATATACATAAAAGTAATTTTAAAATTTATAAAACTTTGTATATAGGTGATTCAAAAGGTAATAAATATTATTCATATCAAGAAAATAAGTTAAATCCATTAGCTTCGTTAACTAAACTAATGACAGCTCAAATAATATTTGATGATATAAATAGTGGTAAGTATTCTTTAAATACTAATGTTAATGTTGTTGAAGATGCGCTTCAAATTCCTTATGGTTATAGGATAAAAAAAGAAGATGTATACACAGTTGAAGATTTATTGAAATTACTTTTAATAAATTCTTCAAATTCAGCAGCGTATCAATTAGCGTATTTATCTGGTGATGGAGATATAAATAATTTTGTTATAAAAATGAATAATAAAGCAAGAAAATTGAAATTAAATTCATTAAGGTTTTATACTCCAAATGGTCTTCCACCAACTGATAGTAAAAGAAAAATGGATATAGGAAATTCACGTGATATTTATAAATTAGCAATTAATTCATTGAAATATAAAGGAATATTAGAAATAACTTCAAATAGTATTGTGGTGTTAAGTAATGGAACTAAAATAAAATCAACTAATCCTTTAATTGAAAAATATTCTGAAGTTAAAGGACTTAAAACAGGATATCACAGTAAAGCAAGATATAATATAGTGTATTATATGGATTTTGGAAAAGAAAAAGTAGTTTCAGTTATTCTTGGTTCAAATACATCTGAATTGCGTTCAAATGCAGGAATTAAAATAATTGAAACAATGAAAGGATTAAAATGAAAACATATTTATTTAAAATAGGTAATTTTGAATTAAGAATATATTCATTAATGTATATAATATCATTATTTTTAGCTATATTTATAGCTAAAAGAGATAAAATTGCAGAAAAAAGAGGAGTAGATTCTAATAAAATAGAAGATTTTGCATACAATGAAATAGTTTTTGGTTTAATAGGAGCTAGATTGTACTATGTATTATTAAGATGGGATATATATAGTCAAAATATGAGTGAAATTATCAAGGTTTGGCATGGAGGACTTGCGATACATGGTGGTATAATTGGGGGATTAGTTGGTGCATTTATATTTGCAAGAAGAAATAAATTAAATGTTTGGGTTTTAACTGATATGGCTGTAGGGCCTTTAATATTAGGACAAGCTTTAGGTAGAATAGGAAATTTTGCAAATGGAGAAATACACGGATTTCCAGTAATAACTCCTCTAAGTGTAATTTTAAAAGGTAATTTTAATACTTGGTGGTCAGAATTTCAAAAAATGACTTTAATAGAACAGTTAAAGTTTAAAGAACTTGTACCTTGGGGTATAGTTTTTCCAGAAAATACACCAGCTGGTAGTGAATTTCCTAATATGAAATTACATCCAGCTATGTTCTACGAAATGATACTTAATTTTATAACTTTTATTTTAATATGGTTTGTATTTAGAAAAAAAGAGTATAATAGAGGTGTACTTTCTATGATATATATTATATCTTATGGAATTATTAGAATAATAGTTAGTACATTTAGAACAGAAGATTTGTTACTTTATGGTATAAGAGCTCCTTATATAATAAGCACAATAATGATTTTAGCTGGAATTGTAGGTATATTTATATTTAATAAAACAAATGAAAAAACTAAATAATAAATATTTAAAAAGGAATTACATAGAAAGAATATATTGTAATATTATTTCAAATTGTAATTCCTTTTATATTATTTCTTAAATTTATTATTTGAATCTAGAAAATTTTGTAAAATTATAGTTGCTGCAACCATATCCACAACTTTTCTTCTTTCTTTACCATTTTTTTTAGAGAAATTTTTAAGATAATATTCAGCTTCTTTAGTTGTATATCTCTCATCAACGTAGTAAATTTTAAATTCTTTTCCAATTAACTCTTTTAATTCGGTTATAAATTTTTCTACTTTTTCAACTTGAATAGCATTTTGTCCATCTTTAGTCTTAGGTTGACCTACAACAAGAGCACAAACTTTTTCTTCTTTAATAATTTCATAAATTCTTTGAAATGGATTTATTTTATTTCTATCTATAACTTCATAACTTGATGCAAACATACCAAGAGCATCAGTTTTTGCAACACCTATTCTTACATCTCCAATATCAAGACCTAAATAAGTATTCATTTATTATTGCTCCTCAATATATTTTTTAACTTCAGCTATTGCTTCATCTATTTTTAGAAATATCTTTACCTCCGGCTTGTGCAAAGTCAGCTCTACCTCCACCTTTACCGTTAGTTATACTAGAAGCTAATTTTACTATATTTCCAGCATTAAATTTATCAGTTAAATTTTTTGTTACTCCTGATACAAATATAGCATTATCATTACTAGATGCAAACAATATTACAGCAGATTTTAAGTTAACTTTTGCAATATCAATTAATTCTTTAAGTTCATTTATTGATTTATTATTAAATTTCTTTATTAATACTTTTACATCATTAATAGTATAGGCTTCATTAACTAATTCTGATACTTCAAGTTCAGCTATTTTTGATTGTAGTTCTTTTATTAAAGAGTCTTTTTCTTTAATTTCTTCACGTGCTTTAGAAACGGCTATTTCAACATTAGCTGGACTAGTTTTAAAACTAGAAGATATATTATTTATTAAATTTTCTAAATTATTTACATATTCTAAACTTTTATGTCCAGTAATAGCTTCTATTCTTCTTACACCACTTGCTTTTCCTTGTTCAGATAAAATTTTAAATAATCCAATTTCACCAGTTGATCTAACATGTGTACCACCACATAATTCTATTGAATAATCAGAAATATCAACAACTCTTACAATATCACCATATTTATCACTAAATAGTGCCATTGCACCACGTTCTTTAGCTTCATTTATATTTTCATAATTTATGAATACAGGTAGATTTTTAAGTATTGCATCGTTTACCATAGTTTCTATTCTCTTTAATTCATCAGTTGTTATTTGGTTATAGTATGAAAAATCAAAACGAAGACCTTCTGAGTTTACTAGAGAACCAGCTTGCTCTACTGTTGTTCCTAAAACTTCTCTTAAAGCTTTATGAAGTAGATGAGTTGCTGTATGATTTTTCATAACTTCTAGTCTATGTTGTTCATCAACTATTAATTTTACTTCACTGTTAACTTTAGGGATCTCACCTTCAATTAATTTAAAGTAATGTATGAATATATCAGACTTTTTAACTATATTAACTATCTCACCAACAAATCCATTTTTATCTTTTATTATTCCTTTATCTGAAACTTGTCCACCACTTTCAGCATAAAAAGGAGTTTCTTCAAATATAGCTTCAAATAAATTATCTTCATTTTCCTTTATATGTAATAATTTAGAATAAGATTTTAATGTATCGTAACCAACAAAATGAGTTTTTCCATGTTCTTCATAGAATTTTCCTATAAATTCATCTTTTATCATATCAGAAACAGAGTTTCTTGAGTTTTGTGATCTTTTAACTTGTTCTTCTAATTTTTCATTAAATTCATCTTCATCAACAGTAAATCCTTTGCTTTCAGCTATAAGTTTTGTGAATTCAAAAGGGAATCCGTAAGTATCATAAAGTTTGAAAGAAAGTTCTGAAGAAATTTTATTATTCTTACTATTTTCAATTTCATCAAATAATATGTTAGTTCCAATTTTTAAAGTTTTAGAGAATTTATCTTCTTCATTTTTAACTATATTTTTTATATATTCTCTTTTTTCTTCAAGTTCAGGATAAGCTTCTTTCATATTATCTATTATTGTATCAACTATTTTATATAAATAAGTTTCAGAATTATTAAATATTTTTTGATTTTCTAAAGCACCTGCACCGTATGCACGTCTTATTAGTTTTTTAAGTATGTATCCACGTCCTTCATTAGATGGAAGAACTCCGTCACAAATTAAAAAAGTAGAAGCACGAAGATGATCTGCTATTATTTTAACAGAAGTTTTAGTAGTATCAGATTTAATATCTAATATCTTATTAATTACTTTAGTAATTGGAGTAAATAGGTCTGTTTCAAAATTATTTTCTTTATTTTGTACAACAGAGGCTATTCTTTCAAGACCTGCACCTGTATCGATGTTTTTTTCAGGTAAAGGTATAAGTGTTCCATCTTCTAATCTATTCCATTCAGTAAATACTAAATTCCATATTTCTAAAAATCTATTACCTTCATCTCCTGGTTTTGAATTAATTTCTTCGTTATTAGGACCCATATTTAATGTATCATAATATATTTCGCTACAAGGACCACAAGAACCAATTGGACCAGCAGCCCACCAGTTATCATCATCACCTAATCTAACCATGTGATCTTCAGGTATTCCTATTTCATTAACCCATATATTGTATGCTTCATCATCTGTTAAATAAACAGAAACATAAAGTCTTTTAGGGTCTAATTTTAATATTGTAGTAATGTATTCCCAAGACCAAGCTATTGCTTCCTTTTTGAAATAGTCACCAAAAGAGAAGTTTCCTAACATTTCAAAGAAAGTATGGTGACGTGGAGTAACTCCAACATTTTCTAAGTCATTAGTTCTTATACATTTTTGATATGTAGTTATTCTGTTATATGGTGCTTTTTTTTCTCCTAAGAAAAAAGGTTTAAATGGTACCATACCAGCTACTGTTAATAAAAGTGTTTTATCATCAGGTATTAATGATGCACTTTCAAAATGTTTATGCTCTTTAGTTTTAAAAAAATCAACGAAACTTTTTCTAAGTTCATTTCCAGTCATTTTTACCACCTTATATATATTTTTTTATTTTTTAATATGTATGATTATACCATAAATTGACTTCTAATATCAAATAATATAGCCTGATGTTTGTAAAAAATTTCTAATTTTATATATGGTGGGGTATACTATATTGAAAAGACTAAAAATATTTTTAAAATTTAAAAAAATCCTTTTTTAATAAGGGTATAAAATTTTAAAAGGGAATCTTTATTTAAATGAATCATTCCTTGTTTATAGAAGGGTAAAATGGTAAAATTTATACAAGAATTAAATCGTTAAGAGGTATTATTATGATTAAAGTAAGATCAACTTTGCCAGAATTTGTTCATAATATTATTATTTCAGATTCTGATTATTTTGATATAGAACCTGGAGGTATAGGGAATAGAATTTTCAAATATTATTTAGATAAAAAAATAATTTCTATTAATTTTGAAAGAGAAACGACTAAAATATTACAGTTTAATTTAGATAAATATAATGATGATATATTTATGGATGAATTAAAAAGAAGAGAATTTCAAACAATATCTGATTTTATCAGAAGTTTATTTATTAATTATGTAAACAATTTAAGGACTACAAGAGAGAAAATAATTTTTCAAGATATATTTTCTCCAATAGAAAATGCAATCAATTTTGGAAAACAAATAAGTATAAAATATCATGGTAAAGTAAGAAGAGTTGATCCTTATTTTATAAAAGCATATGAGCAAGAAGGTAGATCTTATTTATTCTGTTATTGTTATAAATGTCAGGATTATAGAAATTATAAGATATCAGATATAAAAATAGTTTATCAACACGTTCAAAATAGGGTAGAAAGAGATTCGGAATATATAGAAAATGTATTAAATAATTTTGATCCATTTTTGTCGTATAGTAACAAGGTTAAAGTTTCTTTTACTGAAGAAGGATTGAGACTATATAAGAGAACACCTATGAACAGACCAAAACTTCTTGAAAAAAAAGATGATCAATATTTATTTGAATGTGATAATAAGTTAGCATTAGTATATTTTCCACAGTTCTATTCAAATGTGGAAATATTAGAACCTAAGGAATTACGTGAAGTGTTTAAAAACAAACTGTTAGAAAATTTAAAATTATATGATTGATATATATTAAAATTTTCAAAACATAATATAGAATGAGGTGGAAAATGTATTTTAGTGAAGAAGAAAAAGAAAAAGGTATAGGTATAGTAAAACGGTTTATAATAAGCTATGCAAAAAAATTGTAATAGTGAAAAAAGTGAAGCTTTATTGGAATGGTTAAAAAAAGAATTTAGAAGCGTTTTTAAAGAAGAAACTGATGAAGGAATAAAAATAAGGTCTGAAAATATTTTAAGAGGAGTAGAACATTACTATAAAGAAAAACAAAAAGTATTTGAAAAAAAGAGCAAGGGATTAAGTAGTGAAAAAATAATTACTGATGAAATTGTAGAAATTATAGAAAATGATGATTCTACTGAAGAAGGAATCAACAGATTGATGAAAGATAACTTCAAAACTTCAGTAGAAAAATCAGTAGAGGATTATATCTACGTTAAACCAAAAGATATTCTTAAAGAATTAACAAGATTGGAAGATAGCAACTTAACATATATTAGATGTAATGCCTAAAGTAAATGCTGAATTAAAATATGGTAAAGTAACAGTTAAACCTGAAGTTAGTGCTAAATTTGGATTTGGATTAAAATCTGATTTATTTAGATTAACTAATATTGAAGGTAAAGGTAAATTAAACGTAGAATATATGTGGTAATATATATGATTAGACCTCAAAAATGAGGTCTTTTTATTTACGAAAATATATTTTTGTATATACAAAATAGCCGATTTGATTAAAATGAATAAAAAAGTTGACAATAATAAAAAACGTTGATAAAATATACTTGAAAATAGTTAGGGAGGAAAAGTATGAAAAAATATATTTTAGGATTATTGGCACTAAATACTGTTGTTTCATTCTCAAATGTAACAGGGTATTTAAAATTTAATGGAGAAGTAAAAACTGAAAATGAAGTTACTAAAGATAGTACTGGAAATCTACAATTAGGTAAAGCTAAAGTACCTTTAAAAGGACAATTAGATTTAGGATTCTATTTAGATGAAAATAAAGATGTAACTTTATTTACTGGATTAAAACATAAAGATAAAAACCAAGCATATATAGGAGCTAGAGTAGACACTAAAATAGGAAATAACTCAAATTTAATTTTAAATACAATATATGCTGATCAAGATAAAGATTATTTAGCAGTTGAAGAAGCATTTAAAAACAGCTTAAGTGCAAAAAATGTATGGAGCGAGGCAAAAAGAAAAGAATTAGAACAAGATTATAAAGAGCAAGATAAATTAGATTTTTATAAAGAAAATGGATATGTATTTGAAACTGAAAAAGAAGAAAATGTAGGAACTGATAAATATACAATAAATTCAAATGATAAATTATTATTATCAGCTATAGTAAATGGAAAAGCAGATAACTTCAATTATTCATTAGGAAGTATATATAACTTAAAAAATAGAGAAACTTTAAAACAAGATGGAACACCTTTAACAAGTAGACCTGTTTTATACAACAGAGTTGAAAATTTTGTTAAAGTTGGAACACAATTAGGAATATTTAATGTATCAGGTGAATTAGATCATACAATAGGAGATGTTAAAGATTTAGTTAAAGTTACTGATGTTGAAACTAAATTATTTGATGATAGTAGTATAGAAAATAACTTCAAATATGGTGGAAGATTAAAAGGGAATGTTAAATTAGGTGTAGAAAGCAACGGATTTAGCGTATCTACTAAACCATTATTTGATCTATATACAGTACTTGAAAAAACACCTTCAAATTCTAATGCTGTAAGTGAAAGAGCATACAAAGTAGGAGTGGAAAATGAATTTAAATATACTGGTGTTAAAGATCTTGAAGTAAAACTTGGATTAAATTATAACGCGGAAGTAAGTAATATACCTATTAAAGAAGGTAAGAGTATTACTGATAGTAAATCAAAAATCATATATAAAGAAAATATAGGATTATTATTACATGCACCATCTGTAGTATTTGATGTTAAATATGAAAATTCTAACTGGACTGCATTTACTAAGAATAAAAATGCTACATACTTATTAAAAGCACAAGGTAAAACAAGTAGAAAACCAAACTACTTTAAACCAGAAGAAGAAGTAGTAGTTAAAGACTTATACAATGAATTTGAAACAAAAAATAAATTAGAATATAGATTTAATAATGGATTTAAAGTAAATGGAGTTTTAGATGACAAGTTTGCTATTAAATTTGGTGAAATTAAATCTAAAAATAATAAATATGGAATGTCTAAAGTTAAAAATCAATTAGTTACAGGACTTGGAGTTAATTATACTTCATCTAATTTAAATAATGCATTAGATGTGCGTTATAGATTAGATGTAGATCCAGGAAATTCTTTACTTCCTAAAGTTAACCAATTTGTTGATGTAGTATTTAATAATAGTTACCAACAAAAATTAGGAGAATTTGATTTAACTACTAGATTTGATAACTTTGGTGAATTTGGACTATATGATAAATTGGTATTACGTAAAGATGATAAATTTGCTTTTGAAAATAAGGCTAAACAAAATTCATATGTAGGTTCTGAACTTGCATTTAAATTAGGATATACAAAAGAAGCATGGTCAACAAGTGCTGAATTATTAGGAAGATACTATGGAAGCTTTGTTAAACCATTTGAAGGAGATTTAACTAAAGAACATAAGGGTGAAGTTGAATTAAAAACTAATGTAGAATATGCTATAAATTCTAATTACTCTATAGGAGCAGGACTTGATACAGATTATCTATATAATTTATCAAAAACTGAATTTGAAAGAAATAAAGAAGGAATGAATAGATTAGTTAAAGATAACTTTGAAACTTCAAAAGAAAAAACTGTAGTTGACTATATTGCTAAAAAACAAAGAGATATAGATAAAGAAAAAGTAAGATTTACTACATATGGAACTAAACATATTTTAGATGTTACACCAAGTGTTAATGCTACAATTAAATATGGTAAAGTAACATTCAAACCTGAAGTTAGTGCTAAATTTGGAATTGCATTAGAAGGAAGCAATAAAGGTTTAAGAAATGTTGAAGGAAAAGGTAAATTAAACGTTGAATACGTTTGGTAATAAATTCTAAAATTTAATTTGAAACATATACTGAAGAACTGATAATTATACTTAAAAGTTTGGAGGTATATGTTTTTATATACTCACAATTTACATTTAATTATATTTGTTGTCAAATTTAATCTATTTTTATAATTTTTATTTAATAATAGTTAAAATTAAAGAAAATAATAATAATTTGTTATTTATTAAAGATAAAATTTTTAAAGGCTATAGTTATATTGTCTCTGTAGTTACAGGAAAAACTAAAATATGGACTGTAATACTTAATAGTTTAAGTAAAGATTTTTTGGAATAGGTGTAGATATAGTTCTGGAAAAGACTTTATAGATTGTAAAAAAACAGATGCTTCATTTTATAATAAGGATGGATATAAATATAGAGGACAAAGTAAATTAGTTCCTTCAGATCAAATTAATGATGTTAGTAATAGTGTAGATAAGATTAGTCATGATGGAGTTTCTAGCAAATCTATTTCTAAAGGCAGAATGAAAGAAATAACTGAAGATCTTCAAATTGTATGATATTTTCTGAAATAAATTTAAAAAATTGGTGTTGAAAAATTTAAGATTTGATTGTATACTGTAATGTAAGTGCTTGCATAGAAAGGAGCATATATGAAAAAGTCTACTATAAAAGATGTTGCTAAAATTGCAAATGTTAGTGAGGCGACAGTTTCAAGAGTTATGTCTAATAGTAATTTAATAAGTAATAAAACTAAAAAGAAAGTTATGGAAGTTGTTAGACAATTAGATTACTTTCCTAATTCTGCAGCTGTTTCATTAACTAAAAGTAAGAGTAATATATTAGGATTGGTAGTTGTTAGTTCTGCAAAAATAGAAAATCCTCTTCAAAATGATTATTACAATGAAATTATACCTTTTATTAGTAAATATGCTTTAGATTTAGGTTATTATACATTATATCTACAGTTTGAAAATAAAGAAGAGGCTTATGAAAATGTATATAGGTTAATTAAAAGTAATAGAATTGATGGATTGATTTTTCTTAATTTTATTGAAGATAAAGAACATATATCGTATTTTGAAAAAATATCATTTCCATACGCAATAATAGGAACACCTAATAATAAAACAAAAGGTCTATGGATAGATAATGATAATATAAAATCTTGTTTTGATATTACAAATAAATTAATACAAAAAGGTAAGAAAAATTTATTGTTTATTTCTGGACCAAGTGATATGAGTGTTTCTGTTTATAGAAAAAAAGGATATTTAGATGCTCTAAAAAAGAATGATATAAATTTTGAAAGTGAAAATATTTTATCACTTCCTGAGTTTAGTTCAGATTTAGCATATAATAATGTTGAAAATTATAATAACATAGATAAAATTGATGCGATTATAACAACAGATGATATATTAGCTATAGGTGCTAAAAAGGCTATAGATAACTTAGGTTTGGATATAGAAGTAACAGGATTTAACAATTCTAAATTAAGAAGTTATTTGAATTATAAATTCACGACAGTTGATATTAAATATGATAAATTAGCTAAAGGTGTGATATATTTATTAACAAGTAAAATAGCAGAAAAGGAATTAAAATCTAATTATATAGTAGTAGAAAGTGAAATAATAGAAAGATAGGAGTAATATGGATAAGTATAATTATAAAGATATAAACAAAGAAAGAAAAAGTGGAATCATAATGCATATATCATCATTATGGAGTGAGTATGGTATAGGTAATTTAGGAGAAGAAGCATATAAATTTGCAGATTTTTTAAAAGAGTCAGGTCAATGTTATTGGCAAATATTACCTATAGGGCCTACTGGATATGGAGATTCTCCGTATCAATCATTTTCATCTTTTGCAGGTAATCCATATTTTATAGATTTCAAAATATTAGCTGGAGAGGGATATTTAAAAGAAAGTGATTTTAAAAATTTAGATTATGGTAATGATAGAGAAAGAGTTGATTTTGGTAAAATATATACTACTAGAAATATAGTACTAGGTATTGCTTATGAAAATTTTAAAAAGAGTAGTAAAGATAATGAAAAATATTTAAAATTTTTAAATGATAATTCTGATTGGATAGAAGATTATTCACTTTTTATGGCTCTTAAAGAACATTTTGGTAATGTGTCATTTGAAGATTTTCCAGAAGATATAAAAAATAGGGAAAAAGAAGCTATGAATAAATATTCTAAAGAATTAGAAGATAGAATAAATTATCATAAATTTTTACAATTTAAATTTTTTGAACAATATACATCTTGGAAAAATTATGTTAATAGTTTAGGAATAGAAGTAATAGGGGATATGCCTATATATGTTGCTCCAGATAGTATGGAAGTATGGAAAAATCCTGAATTATTTATAAAAGATAAAGTTGGAGGTTGTCCACCAGATGGATTTAGTGCAGGAGGACAAAAATGGGGTAATCCAATATATGATTGGAAAAAACATAAAGAAGAAGACTTTAAATGGTGGATAAATAGAATAGAAAAAACTTTAAAATATGTAGATGTATTAAGAATAGATCACTTTAGAGGATTTGAATCATATTGGGCAGTTCCTAAATATGATGAAGATGCTAGAAATGGAGAATGGGTTAAAGCAGAAGGTGAAGCACTATTTGAAAAAGTTGAAGAAAAATTAGGAAAAATTAAAATAGTTGCAGAAGACTTAGGATATACTACAGTAGAGGTTGTTAAATTTAGAGAAAAAACAGGATTTCCTGGGATGAAAATGCTTCAATTTGCATTTGATCCTAATAATGAAAGTGATTTCATACCTCATCAAATAGAAAGAAATTGGGCTGTATATACAGGAACACATGATAGTGATACTGTTAAATCTTGGTTTAATAAAGCTAATAAAGAAGAAGTTGAGTTTGCTAAGAAATATCTTCATTTAACAGATGAGAAAGATTATGTTTTAGGATTTATAAGAGCTGCTTGGAGTTCAGTAGCTAACATAGCAATAGCACAAATTCAAGATTTCTTAGAACTTGGAGATGAAGGTCGTATGAATACACCTGCGACACTTGGGAATTGGTCTTGGCGTATAAAAGAAGAAAGTTTAACTAAAGATTTGAGTTCAAAAATTTATGATTTGACAAAAACTTATTCAAGATTAAATAAGGCGGTAATAAAAGATGAAGTATAAGATATACAATGGTGAATTGGGAGTAAAGTATAATAAAGAATATACTGAATTTAAGCTGTATGCTCCTAATGCTGTAAATGTAGACTTGATAATAGGACAAAAAATTTATGGTATGGAAAAAATTACAGAAATAGGCTTATTTCAACAAGTTTTACCTGGTGATTTTGAAGGTAAGAGATACCAATATCAAGTATTTACAGAAGATGAAAGATATATTACAACAGATCCTTATGCTATAGCTTGTGAAGTTAATAGTGGTAGAGGTATAATAATAGATAGAGATAAAGCTCAAATTGAAAATTTTGAAAGAATGGAAAGTTTTAAAAATCCATTGGATGCAATAATTTATGAAATATCAGTTAGAGATTTTACGCAAACTTCAGTAAATAAAGGTAAATTTTTAGGAGTAATAGAAGATAAACAATTAAATTATTTGAAAAAATTAGGTGTTACACATGTTCAAATT
>NZ_CDRRBS010000007.1:0-22339 GCF_977040545.1 Pseudostreptobacillus sp.
CAAATATATTTATAGGAGGTAAATTAATGAAAAAATTATTTTTAATAGGATTGGCTACATCAATGTTAGGGTTTGGATTAGAAACTAAAACGTTATTAAATATAAATTACGGTAAAGAAAATATTAGAGCTGATGTTGATACAAATGATAAAGGTATAAAAAAAGTAGAGAGAAGTTATGGGAATCTTTTATCAGCAGGAGTAGACTTTACAATTTTAAATTCTATAAATCCTGGAGATGATATTGAGTTTAAATATGGTGCAGGATTAGGAATAGGTTATGGAAGAATAGTTAAAATGCATGATGATGAAAGAAAAGGTGCAGTTGAAAAAAATATGAAAGCTTATAAGGAAATGAAGGATTTATATGAAGAGTTAAAAAAAGATCCAGAAACAACTGAAGAAGATTTAAAAGGGACTGAAGCTATAATAAAAGAAATGGAAGCAAAAGGACAAGAAGCGCATTTTTATTCAACACAAGTAACACCACATGCAACTATGGAATTATCTAAAAAAGTGAATACAGATATGAAAGTATATATAGGAGTTAATTTAGGTAAAACTTTCTATTATTCTAAATATTTTAAAGAAGATAGAAGTGTATTAGGTAGAAATACTAGTTTTAAAAAATATGGACAATCTAATTTTGATGTTAAAGGATATTTAGGAGTTTCATATAAGAACTTTGTTGCAGAATTAAGTACAGGAAATAATAATTATGTTAATTTAGGATTAGGGGCAAGATTTTAAATAATATAAACTAATAATGCGAGGGCTCATACATTTTTAAGTGTATGGGCTTTTTTAATAAAAATGAAAAATTTAGATTACATATTTGCATATTTTTAAGTTTAATAAGTAATATTTATTATGTTTAGTATCCTTAAAATGTACTATTTAAGCTGCTTTAAAGCTATTCATTATTTATAGAAATTTTTTTTCATTTTAGTATTGACTTTTTGAAAAATGGAGATATACTTTATTATAAGACATAGAGAGATTTATAGATGGATAGGAGATGGAAATATGGCAAAAGTTGTATTAAAGGGTGTAGAAAAACAATATCCAAATGGATTTAAGGCGGTACATGGAATAGACTTAGAAATTAAAGATGGAGAATTTATGGTGTTTGTAGGTCCATCAGGATGTGCAAAATCAACAACTTTAAGAATGATAGCAGGACTTGAAGATATATCAGGTGGAGAAATCTATATAGGAGATACGTTGGTAAATGATATACCTCCTAAAGATAGAGGAATAGCAATGGTCTTTCAAAGTTATGCACTATATCCACATATGACAGTATATGAAAATATGGCTTTTGGATTAAAATTAAAGAAAACTCCAAAAGATGAAATAGATAGAAGAGTAAGAGAAGCAGCAGAAAAATTAGAAATAACAGAACTTTTAGATAGAAAGCCTAAAGAAATGTCAGGAGGACAAAGACAAAGGGTAGCATTAGGACGTGCAATAGTAAGAGAACCAAAAGTATTTTTATTTGATGAACCATTATCTAATTTAGATGCTAAATTAAGAGTTTCAATGCGTGTAAGAATAACACAATTACATAAAGAATTAAAAAATACTATGATATATGTAACACACGATCAAGTAGAAGCAATGACTATGGGAGATAGAATAACAGTTTTAAAACTTGGAAGAATAATGCAAGTTGACACTCCTTTAAATCTATATCATAAACCAGCTAATAAGTTTGTTGCAGGATTTATAGGATCACCTACTATGAATTTATTAGAGGGAAATTTAATAGAAGAATCTGGAGAAGTTTATGTAGATATAAATGGGGTAAAAATAAAAATAGCTAAAGAGAAAGCACAAAAAGTTAAAGATCATATAGGTCAAAGAGTAGTATTTGGAATAAGACCGGAAAATATAACAATAGCAGAAAAAGATGAAAAAGATGCATTGGTAGGAGATGTGTCAGTAGTTGAACAGATGGGTAATGAAGAATATATATACTTTATGTTAGGTGGAAATCAATTTATTTCAAGAATAAATGTTGAAGGAATAAGTGATGGAAGCAAGAAGGGGAATGAAAGATTCTACTTTGATACAAGCAAATGTCATATATTTGATATTAATACCGAAGAAAATATTAGTTTATAGTATTTTCTCACTTTCTTTCTTTTTTTAAGGGGCTTATTTAAGCCCCTGCATAATCAAGGAGTTTATATGGAATTTAAAAAATTTAAAGAAATAGGTCATGAAATAGGATTAACATCACTATTTTGTGAAACTATAAATGATAAGATAATACTTTATGGAGGATCAAATTTTCCAAAAGGCACTCCTCCTAATGGGATGCGTGTAACTCATAAAGATATGTATATATACGATACTAATTTTAATTTAATAAGTAAAAAAATTGGGGATATTGCACCAGATAGAGGTATATGTTTAAAAGCTGATAATGAGATATACTATATATCTGGAGCAGGTAATACTAAAATATATAAATACTATTTTAAAGACAATGAATTACAAGAAGATGAAATATATGATTTAGGATTTGAAATAGTAGGAGGATATGGTTGTATATATAAAGGGAAAATATATTTTGGTAAGGAAAATATATATGAATTTGATTTAAAAACATTAAGTTTAAACAAAAAATCAGATTTTATAGGTATTCCTCGTGAACAAAGTGTATACTTTGAAAGTAATGGATATATATATGTTTTAAGTGGGGCTTCCAATATATGTCATTTAGATTCATATAAATATGACATATTAAATGATAAATGGGAAAAATTAAAAGATTTAGATATAAATTTAACAGGTTCTGCTTTTTTAAAAATATCAGATAAAAAAGTTTTAATAACTGGTGGCTGTAATAAAGAAATATTTGATGAAGCTGTTAAAAAATTAAGCTATATAGAATTTAAAAAGAGTTATTTTAGTAAAAATCGTAAAGATGTTAAATTTAATAAGGATATATATTTTTATGATATTTTAAATGAAAAATTAGAGTTATTATCTAAAGGGAGTATCGAAAATGCAACTTGTGGATCAACATTATTAAAGATATTAGATGATATATATTTAATAAACGGCGAATATAAGCCGGGGTTTAGAACACCAAATGTATTAAAAGCAACTCTAAACCTAAAGTAGGAGGAAGTATGAAAAAAAAAGAAATATTAGATAGTCTTAAAGGACAATTAATAGTTTCATGTCAAGCTTTACCTGGAGAACCTTTATATATTGAAAATTCAACAATAATGCCATTAATGGCAAGGGCGGCATTACAAGCAGGTGCAAAAGGTATAAGAACAAGTGGAGTTCTTGATGTAGTGGAAATAAAAAAAGAAGTTAAAGTTCCTGTAATAGGTTTAATAAAAAGACAATATGAAGGTTTTTCTCAGTATATTACAGTAACAATGAGAGAAGTTGATGAACTTGTAGAAGCTGGGAGTGATATTATAGCACTTGATTGCACTATGAGAGATAGGGGTGACGGTAAAAGTATAAATGAATTTATTAAAGAAATTAAAGAAAAATATCCTGAAATAATTTTGATGGCGGATATATCTAGCTATGAAGAAGGTGTAAACGCTGAAAAAGCAGGAGTAGATTTAGTGGGTACAACATTAAATGGATATACTGATTACACATTAGATGATGAAGCACCTAACTTTAATTTAATAAATAGATTATCAAAAACTTTAAACATTCCAGTAATAGCAGAAGGAAGAATACATACACCAGAACAAGCTAAGAAAATGTTAGAAAATGGAGCTTATGCAGTAGTTGTAGGAGGAGCAATAACAAGACCTCTTGAAATTACTACAAGATTTATTAAGGGTATGGGATTATAATGCGTATATTATGTTTTGATATAGGGGGAACAGCTATAAAATATGCATTAATAGAAAATGATAACCTTAAAGATGTTAAGATAAATAAGATGCCAACAAGAAAAGAAAAAGATAAAAACTATATATTAAGAGATGTATTAGATGTTATAGAATCATATGATAATCTTGATTGCATAGGTATATCTACAGCAGGAGTTGTAGATTCAGAAAAGGGAGAAATAATTTTTGCAGGACCGACTATACCAGGTTATATAGGAACTAATTTCAAAAAAGCAATAAAAGATAGATTTAATCTTGAATGTTTTGTTGAAAATGATGTAAATAGTGCAGCTATTGGTGAATATTTTTATGGTTCATATAAAGGAAATGTATTTTGTTTAACAGTTGGAACTGGAGTTGGTGGAGCTTTTATACAAAATGGGACTTTATATAAAGGAGCTAGTCAAAAAGCTGGAGAAATAGGCTATTTGCCTTTAAATGGTGGAAAGTATCAAGAATTTGCCTCAACTACCTATTTGACAGATACTGTAAGTGAAAAATTAGGTAAAAAAGTAGATGGATTATATATTTTTGAAAATGCTAAAAAAGGCGATAAATTATGTAAAGAAGCTATTGATGAATTGATAGATAATTTAAGTGAAGGTATACTAAATATTATATATATATTAAATCCTAATACGTTAATTATTGGTGGAGGTATAACGGCTCAAAAAGAATATCTAGAAAATAGAATAAAACAATCTATAAAAAATAAATTAATAGATAGTAGTTTTGAACCTGATATATGTCTTGCAAAATTAGAAAATGGAGCAGGTATATATGGTATATACTATATTGTAAAAGGAAAGGAAGAACAATGAAGTACGATTTAGAAAAATTTAAAGGAGTATTTGTAGCAATGTATTCTACTTATGATGACGAAGGTAATATTAGTAGAGAAAGAGCTAAAGCTTTAACAAGATACTACATTGAAAAAGGAGTAAAAGGACTTTATGTAGATGGATCATCAGGTGAAGGAGTTTTACAAAGTGAAGAAGAAAGAAAAGCTGTTCTTGAAGCAGTAATGGAAGAAGCAAGAGGTAAATTAACTATAATAGTTCATATAGGAGCTAATTCTACTCCTGAATCTGTAAGACTTGCTAAACACGCTGAAGAATTAGGTGTCGACGCAGTATCATCAATTCCATGTGTGTATTATGGATTTTCACCTAAAGCAGTTAAACAACATTGGGAAGCTATGATAAATGCAACAGATTTACCGTTTATAATCTATCATATTCCACAAACAACAAGATTTAATTTACCAATTACATTATTTAAAGAAATGGCAGCTATGGATAAAGTTATTGGAATTAAATGTTCTTCAGAATCTACATTTGAATTACAACAATTTAAATATATAGGAGAACAAGTAAAAAATGGAGAGTTCATAGTATTTAATGGACCAGATGAACAATTTATAGCAGGAAGAATGATAGGAGCAGATAGTGGTATAGGTGGAACTTATGGTGTTATGCCTGAATTATTCTTGAAACTTGATGAATTTATGAAAAATAGAGAGTTTGAAAAAGCTCGTAGTTTACAAAATGAAGTAAATGAAATTATAAAAATGTTATTAAGTGGACCGTCTTTATACGGGGTAGCTAAATATGTGTTACATTTAAGAGGAGTAGAAACAGGACAACCTAGAGGGCCTATGCTTCCTATAACAGATAAAGAAGATATAGAATTATGCGAAAGAGTAAATAAAAAAATAGAAGAAGTAATTAATAAATTTTGTTAATAAATATTAAAAATAAAAAAATTTTTTTGGAGGTTTTTATGAAAAGAAATATTTTTAAAACATTAGTAGCTTCAGCTACGTTGGCTTTAACTGCATTTGCTTGTGGTTCAAAAGCAGAAACTAAAGTAGATGAAAATGCACCAGTAACAATTAAATATTGGTCATTCCCTAACTTTACTTCAGATTCAGAGTTTAAAACTCCTGAAGAATATGACAAGGCATTAATTGCTGCGTTTGAAGCAAAATATCCAAATATTAAAGTTGAATATCAAAAAATTGACTTTACTGATGGGCCAGCTAAACTTGAAACAGCAATACAATCTAAATCAACACCTGACGTTGTAGTAGATGCTCCAGGACGTGTTATAGATTGGGCTAAAAAAGGATATTTAGTTTCATTTGATGAAATAGATAAGTCTAAATATTCAGAAACAGTAATAAATGCTGCAAGTTATGATGGTAAAGTATATCTATACCCTTTAGGAACTGCACCATTTGTAATGGCATTTAATAAAGTTATTACTGATAAATTAGGTGTAACTGATATGTTACCTATAAATAAAGAAGGAAGAAACTGGACACCAGCTGAATTTGAAGCTTTATTAACTGAAATACATAAAAAAGATGCAAGTATAGATCCTATATTATTCTATACTAAATCTCAAGCAGGGGATCAAGGACCAAGAGCCTTCGTTTCTAACTTATATAATTCTTGGATTACAGATTCTAAAGTTCAAAAATACACTATAAATGATGAAAATGGTGTTAAAGCTATGGAATGGATTAAGAAAGCTTATGATGCAGGTCTTTTAGGTAAAGGTGTTTCTGCTGAAGCTAAAGATGCTTTAGAAGCGTTTAGAAGTGGTAAAGCAGCTGGAACTATTCTTTATTCTCCAGGTCTTAAAGGACAAGATGCTGAAGCTATAGCTGCAGGTAAAGTAGATCCTATTTATGTTGCACTTCCTAATGATAGTGGAAAAGCTCAATACGAATTCTTACTTGCAGGTTCTGCAATATTTGATAATGGTGATGCAGCTCGTGCAGCAGCAGCTAAAAAATTCGTTGATTTCATAACTAATGATGCTGAATGGGGATTAAGAACTCTTAAAGCAACTAAGAACTTCTCACCAACTGGTCAAACTGGAATATACGGTGATGATGTAGAAACTAAATTCTTAGAAAGCTTAAGTGGTCAATATGGATCTTATTATAACACTATAGATGGTTATGCTCAAATGAGACCATTATGGTTCAATATGGTTCAATCAGTATTAAATGGACAAATTTCTCCTAAAGATGCTTTAGATAAATTTGTTGCAGATGCTAACAAAACTATAGAAGATGCTAAATAATATTTAATATATGGGTAGAGGGTATACCCTCTACCTTTTTAAAAGAGAGGTGGAATTAATGTTTGCTTCTATTAAAAAAATTAATTGGAAGAAAATAGATTATAGTGCATATGCTTTTATAGCTCCGGTTATGTTATTTTTTATAACATTTGTACTATATCCAATGATAAAAGGAGTTTATTTATCGTTATTTAAATTTAGAGGACGTAATATAACATTTGTAGGATTAAAAAATTATATTAATTTATTCAGTGATGATATTTTTATAAAATCTACTGTTAATACTGTTTTGATAACTTTAATAGCAGTTCCTATAGTAGTTGCTTTCTCAATATTTGTAGCTATTAATATTTATGAAAAAAATGCTTTTATTAGATCATTTTTTAGAGGTATATTCTATATTCCAGCTATATCTTCAGTTGTTTCTGTAACGGTTGTTTGGAATTGGATTTACCATCCTAAATATGGAATATTAAACTATATTTTAAATAGTACACATATTACTAATTCACATGTTGATTGGCTTGGTAATCCTAGAACTGCTATATTTGCAATTATAGCAATATTGATTACTACCAGTGTTGGTCAACCTATAATTTTATATGTAGCAGCTTTAGGTAATGTCCCTAAAGATTTAATTGAAGCATCAAAAATAGATGGAGCAACAGATGCTAATGCATTTAGACATATTATATGGCCTTTAATTAAGCCAACAACTTTATATATTGTTGTTGTTACAACAATTAATAGTTTTCAAATATTTGCTTTAATACAATTATTAACAGCTGGAGGACCTAATTATTCTACATCAACTATAATGTACTTAGTATATCAAATAGCTATAGTACAAAGTAGATTTGGAGTATCAACAGCAATGGGAGTTGTATTAGCTGTGATTATAGGAATTATATCAATTTTACAATTTAAGTTTTTATCATACGATGCAGACTAGAGAGGAGAAAGTATGGAAGTGAAAAAGACTACACCTATAGGTGTAATATCTATGATAATATTGATAGTATTTGCAATATTTTTCATATTTCCATTTTATTGGATATTTACAGGATCATTTAAGTTGCAAGAGGTAGCTATAAGTATACCACCTGAATGGTTTCCGATGACACCAACATTACAGAATTATGAACAATTATTATTTGCTTCAGGTTCTCATACATTAAGATGGTTCTTTAACTCTGTGTTTGTATCATTTATGACAACAATATTAGTTTGTAGTACGGCAGCCCTTGCAGGATATGCTCTTGCTAAAAAGAATTTTCCAGGAGTTAGTTTAATATTTATAGTATTTGTTGCAGCTATGGCATTGCCAAAACAAGTAATTTTAATCCCTTTATTAAGATTTGTGACAGAACTTGGATGGATAGATACATATAAGGCATTAATATTGCCAGCTGTAGGATGGCCATTTGGAGTGTTTTTAATGAAACAGTTTTCACATTCAGTACCAAATGAATTACTTGAATCTGCAAGAATTGATGGATGTGG
The DNA here is from genome assembly GCF_977040545.1 of Pseudostreptobacillus sp. Taxonomy (NCBI): domain Bacteria; kingdom Fusobacteriati; phylum Fusobacteriota; class Fusobacteriia; order Fusobacteriales; family Leptotrichiaceae; genus Pseudostreptobacillus; species Pseudostreptobacillus sp. Next base: position 8,477 of record NZ_CDRRBS010000007.1, read on the forward strand.
AGAAATTAGAACTTTCTGGAATATAGTATTACCAATAGTAAAACCAGGTATAGGAGCTCTAGCTATATTTACATTTATAGCAAGCTGGAATGATTATTTCTCTCAACTTGTATTTACAAATAGTGACTTAATGAAAACTTTACCACTTGGGGTTGCATCTATGGCACAACAAGCCGAATTTTCTTTAAATTATGGATTATTAATGGCAGGAGCTGCTCTTGCATCATTACCTATGATAATAGTATTCTTAATGTTCCAAAGTTACTTTACACAAGGTGTAACTATGGGAGCAGTTAAAGGATAATGTATATATTTAATTTTATAGCTCTTTGGTTATATTATAGTAAAATATATATTTTAGGTTCATTATTTGTAACCTACCTTCTTAATAAAGTTACTCGTAAGCTTTATCTTCCACCATTAATTATTAATATGGTAAGTGTAATTCTTTTATTTTTTTCACAAGGAGATAAGGCTTATGCTATGTATATTAACTATGTTCCGGTAGTTCTTTCAAGTTCTATTATGAACATAGTTATATATATTATTAGGAGAAAAAATAATGTTAGATAGATCTTTTAGAAGTTTTTTACATGAAATAAAAATTAAACTTTTAAATAATAAAGGTAGAGTTAGAAAAAAGATATTATTTGAGTTTGATAAAACTTAATATATCTCGTCCTAAAAGGAGTATATTAATTTCTCCTTAAAAGATTATAGACTAAGTCCTAAATTTAGAGATTGTAAAGATATAGGAGAAATAAATTTTTTTGTTGGAACATATGAAATATTTTTATCTGATATTTTAGAGTTGTCTGAAATAATGGAAAATGAAAATATAGAGCATAATTTGATAGTTAAAGATAAAATGTTACATGATTAGCTATTATTTCTTCATATACCTGAAGGAAAAGAAGCATTTAAACAAATAATAGATATATTAGCCAAATAAAAGTCGATTTTTATTTGGCTAATTTTATTTTTTAATTAATATTTTATAATCCTATTCTAAGACCTGCTCCTATTGTAATATATTGAGGATATCCTATACTAAGTTCACTTGTAAATACATTTTTATAAGTTGCACCAAAGCTACCTTTAATAGAAAATTTATTTATTGATATATCTTTAGATTTCAATACATGAAGTGTACCTATATTACTACCTATATGTAGTTTTAAATCTGGATTTATTTTTTTATTTATTTCTAAACTAGCTTGAGGACTTAAATAAATTTTACCTTCAAAATCTTCATCTGTAGATGTAATTGGTTTAAGTTTTCCACCTTCTAATCCAACACCTAAATTTACATCAATATCTGATAGTATTGTTGCAACATTTTTATATGTTATAACACTAAAACCACCATCAAAAAATCCTGTTTTAACATTATTTGATGTAGTATATCCTCCATAAGAAGTATTTGCTTGTGCTTTAACTTCAACACCTAAACTTGAGCATGAAGCAAAAGCAAGTAAAGTTGATAATAATAATATTTTTTTCATAATTCTCCTAACTTAATCCTATAATTTCTCCGTTTTCATCAATATCTATATGTTCAGCAGCTGGAATTTTTGGTAGACCGGGCATATCTAATATATTTCCTGCCATAATTACTAAAAATCCTGCACCAGCTGAAATGTTTACATCAGTTACTTTAAATTCAAATCCATAAGGAGATCCTAAAAGTTTTGGATCATCTGATAATGACGCTGGTGTTTTTGACATACATATAGGTAATTTATCAAAACCTTTTTCTGTAAATAATTTAATTTTTTCTTTAGCTTTTTCAGAATATACTATACTTCCTGCACCATAAATTTTAGTACATAGTATTTCTATCTTTTCTTCTATACTTTTATCTAATGTGTATAAAAATTCAAATGAAGATTTTACATTTTCAGAAGGTATATTTTCTTCTTTATTTAATAATGTAACTATTTCTTCTGCAAGATGTATTCCACCATTACCGCCATTTTCATATATAGTAATAGGTATAGATTTTACATTTTTTTGTTTTGTGTATTCTTCTATTAATTCTATATCTTCATCACTATCATCACTAAATTTATTTATAGCAACAATGACAGGTAAATTGTATAAAGATATATTTGATATATGTCTTCCTAAATTTTCAACTCCTATTTTTAAATCACCATTACCATGATGTTTTAGAGCTCTAACAGTTGCAACGATTACTACCATATCAGGAGTAATATTTGCTGTTCTACATTTTATATCAAAAAATTTCTCAGCCCCTAAATCTGCTGCAAATCCTGCTTCTGTTATTGTGTAGTCTGAAAGTTTAAGAGCCATTTTAGTTGCAAGTATAGAATTACAACCATGAGCAATATTAGCAAAAGGACCACCGTGTATTATTACAGGAGTATTCTCAGTAGTTTGTACAAGATTAGGTTTTATAGCATCTTTAAGAATAACTGTTGCAGCTCCTTCAACTTTTAAGTCTTTAACATAGATGAATTCACCGTGTATATTTTTAGCTATAATAATATTTCCTATTCTTTTTTTTAAATCAAATATATTTTCTGCAAGACAAAGTATAGCCATAATTTCACTTGCAACTGTTATTTTAAATGAAGCATCTCTTACTGGAGCGTTTATTTTACCATGACCAATAGATATTTCTCTTAATGCTCTATCATTTGTGTCTAATACTCTTTTGAAATAAATGTTATTAATATCTATTTCTAATTCATTGCCACGGTTTAAGTGATTATCTAAAGCAGCAGCAATTAGATTATTTGCAGCAGTAATAGCATGAAAATCTCCAGTAAAATGAAGGTTTATATCTTCCATCGGTAAAACTTGAGAATATCCTCCACCAGTAGCACCACCTTTTAATCCAAATACAGGTCCCATAGAAGGTTCACGAAGAGCTGCTATTGATGAGTAACCAAGTTTATTAAAACTTTGAGTAAGTCCAATAGATACCGTTGTTTTCCCTTCTCCGAAAGGAGTTGGAGTAATAGCTGTAACTAATATTAATTTTCCATTAGCTTTAGTTTCTAAATGTTCTAAAATATTAAGGTCTATTTTAGCTTTATATTTACCATAGCATTCTATATCTTCTTCTATTCCTATTTTTCTTGCAATTTCTGTTATAGGAATAAGTTTAGTTTTTTTTGCGATTTCTATATCTGTCATTTACACCATCCTTACATTTTTAACTAATATATTAGATTATACAAAATTTGAAAAACTTATTCAAATACTTTCTTTTTTAACTTGTATATGTTAAAATATTATTGGGTATATATTAGGGGGAGTTATGAGAGAAAAAGATAAAGAAATATTAAGAGAATTAATAAGTTCTGTTAGTAAAATAGGAAATACTAAGGTAGATAAAATAATTGAAATTTGTGATGAGAAATATCTTAATTTAGGTAGTGTTATAAAAGATAAGAATATAGATTTTTTACCTATTAAAATAAAAAAAATATTTAATATTTTAGATGAATTATTTTTGAATATTTTGTATTACAAAACTTTTGATAATGAAGTAAAAGTATTAAATTGTAATGATCTTATTGATTATTTAAAATATAGCTTTATAGATAAAGAAAAAGAAATATTTAAGTTAATATTTTTTAATACACAATGTAGAATTATTAAAGAGGAGGATATGTTTTTAGGAACTATAGATAGAACGGTAGTATATTTAAGAGAAGTTGTGAAAATGTCTTTGAAATATAATGCTAAATCTATAATATTAGTGCATAATCATCCTGGAGGGTCTAAATTACCTTCAAAGAAAGATTTAGAAACCACAAAGAATTTAATAGATATATTAGCGTATGTAGATGTTAAGGTATCAGATCATATTATAATATGTGGGAATGAATATTACAGCTTTTTAGAAAATGGAGATATATAATGAAAATAGTTAATATACGTTTTAGAAAAACAAAAAAGGTTTATCCTTTCTATATAGAAAATGAAAATGAATATGAAAAAGGTGATCATGTTATAGTAGAAACTATAAGAGGAGATCAAATAGGAACAGTATTAGGAGAAAATAGGCTAAATAGTGCAACTCTTTTAGAAGAGGATGAAGATTTGAAAATTAGAAAAGTTAAAAGAAAACTTACAGAAGATGAAGTAAAAGAATTAGATGCTTTAGATGAAAAAGCACGTGAAGCGTATTTTATATGCAAAAAAATAGTAAAAAGAGTTTTACCTGAAATGAATCTAGTTATAGGTGAATATATGTTTGGTGGAGAAAAGTTAATATTCTATTTCACAGCAGAAGGAAGACTTGATTTTAGAGAATTAGTTAAAGAAGTAAATAAAACATTTAATAGAAGGGTTGAATTTTATCAAATAAAATTCAATGATGAAGGAAGAATATTAAATGCTTTTGGAAAATATGGTCGTGAAATATATTGGTAAAATGCAGGTGCAATTGCGCCTCTTTTTATATAAAGGAGAAATATGTTACATTACATAGAAAGTGTAGATAAATATATTAAACATGGAAATAACGCTCTAAATATTACAGACGATGCTATAAATCTTGTTGATTTTATTAAAAATGAAATTAAATGTGAAGATAGTACAGGAGAGTTATTAGATATAGGTTCTGGTATAGGGACATTGACTATTATGTTATCAGATATAAAACAATTTAATAAATTTACTTGTGTTGAAATACAAGAAGAAGTTTTTAAATTACTTGAAGAAAATATATTGATTAATAAAATGAGTGATGTAGATATATTTAATAAAGATATTAAAGATATGATTAAAGAAGAGTTTAGATATAAATTTAGATATATAGTAAGTAATCCTCCATATTTAAAAGTGGATAGTGGAAAGTTACCTGAAAACGAAATTTTAAAAAAATCTAAGTTTGAAGTATGTTTAAATTTAAATGAACTTTTAGAAATAGTAGACTATATGCTCATGAAAGATGGTATATTTTTTTTAATATTACCTATATATAGATTGAAAGAAATTGAAAAAAATAAGAAGTTTAAAATAAAAAGTATGAAAAATATTTTGAATTCAAAAAAAAGCTTTGTATTATTAGCTTTAGAAAGGAAGTAAAATGTCAAGAATTTTAGTTGTAGGAAGTTTAAATATGGATATGACAGCAAGAGTAGAAAAATTACCAGAACTTGGAGCTACTATAATGGCTAATGATTTCTATAAATCATGTGGAGGTAAAGGTGCAAATCAGGCAATAGCTATGTCTAAACTTGGACTTGATGTATCTATGATAGGTATGGTTGGTAGAGATGATGATGGAGAAGAATTGATAAAAAATTTAATTCAAAATGGGATAGATAATAAAGTTATATATTCTAGTATAACTACAGGTAAAGCTATAATTACAGTAGATACTAAGGGTGATAATAATATTATAGTTATACCTGGAGCTAATTTTGCTCTAACAAGAGATTCTATAAAAGAAAGTTTAATAGCTGGGTTAAAAGTTTCAGATGGTGTACTTTTACAAAATGAAATACCTATGGATACAATAGAATATGTTTTAGAAAAAGCTAGAGATATGGGAAAAATTACATATTTTAATCCTGCCCCTGCAACAAAACTTGATGATAAAATATTATCTTTAGTAGATTATCTAGTTGTTAATGAAACAGAACTTAAAGTTGTTTTAGGAGTTGATTCAGAAATTTCTGGATATGAATTAGAAGTAGAAAAAATAAAAAAAGAAAAAGGAGTTAAAAATATACTTTTAACTTTAGGAAGTAGAGGTTCTTGTCTGTTTAATGAAAAAAATGAAATAGAAAGATGTGATGCATTTAAAGTAAAAGCTATAGATACAACAGCAGCTGGAGATTCGTTCTTAGGGGCCTTTATATCTAAAACTTTAAATGGAGAAAACGTAAAAGAATCATTAAAATATGCTAGTGCAACATCAGCTATAGTTGTAACTCGTATTGGGGCTCAAGAATCAATACCGAGTCCAGAAGAGATTAACTTATTTTTAAAGGAGAGAGAAAATGATTAATAGAAAAATAATATTTGATACAGATCCTGGTATAGATGATGCAATAGCAATATCTGCTGCTATAAAAAATAATTTGAATATAGAATTAATAACAACAGTATTTGGTAATGTTAATGTAGATATTACAACAGATAACGCATTAAAATTAGTTAATTTCTTAGATAAAGATATACCTGTTGCAAAAGGAATAGATAAGGCAATAATTTTTAGACCTAATAGAGATGCCTCAGCTATACATGGAGCAAATGGAATGGGAGGGTATGAACTTCCTAAAACAAATAAAAAAGTGTTAGAAAAGAGTGCGGTAGAGGCTATAAAGGATATTGTTGTTAATTCTGATGAAAAAATAACTTTAGTAGCAGTAGGGTCTTTAACTAATATTGCAGTATTTTTAATACTGTATCCTCATTTAAAAGAAAGAATAGAAGAAATAGTAATAATGGGTGGCTCACTTAGTGGTGGAAATGTTAATAGTGTTGTTGAAGCAAATATTTTCCAAGATCCACATGCTGCTAAAATAGTATTTGATTCAGGTTGTAAAATAACTGTATTTGGATTAGATGTAACTAGAAATTGTTTAATAAGTCCTAAATCTTTTGAAGGATTAAAAGGTAATGGGAAGATGGCAGATATGGCATACAATATACTTAAGGGATATATGGAAGTAAGAGGAGTTTTAACTATGCATGATAGTGCTACTATTGCATATTTATTACATCCTGATATGTTCGAATTTGAAGATATGTATATTGATGTTGCTACAGAAGGAGCGGCTATTGGTTCTCTTGTTTCTGGAAGTTGGACACCAGAAAAAAACAAAGAAAATAATATTAAATATGCAGTTAAAGTAGATAGTTTAAGATTTGAAAATTGGTTGATAGAAAGTTTAAAAAAGTAGGAGGATAGATGTTAAAAAGGAAAATAGTAATAGATACAGATCCCGGTATAGATGATGCAATTGCTCTAACTGTAGCTATTAATAGTGGATTAAATATAGAGTTAGTAACAACAGTATTTGGAAATGTTAATCTTGAACAAACAACTATAAATGCTTTAAGAATTTTAGAATTTTTAGGTAAAGATATACCAGTTGCAAAAGGAGTTCCTAGGGCCTTATTTTTTGATCCAGGTATAGATGGATCACATGTTCATGGTGTAGATGGACTGGGAGGATATCCTATGCCTTATCCTAAAACTAAGGTTGTAGATCAAGTTGCAGTTGAAGCTATAAAAGATTTAATAGAAAAAAGCGAGGAAAATATTACTTTAGTAGCACTAGGAGCATTAACCAATATTGCTTTATTTATTAAAATATATCCACATCTTTTAGATAAAATAGAAGAAATTGTAGTTATGGGAGGTTCACTTGGTGCTGGTAATGTAAATAGTGCAGCAGAATTTAATACATTTAAAGATCCTCATGCGGCTAAAATTGTTTTTGATTCTAGTGTTAAAGTAACAGTATTTGGATTAGATGTAACTAGATTTTGTTTAGTTTCAAGTCAAAAATTAGAAGAAAATAAAAATAAGAGTAAAATATCTAGTATGGCACGTGAAATACTTAAAGGATATATAGAAGAAAATAATGAACTTATGATGCATGATAGTGCACCAATAGCTTATCTTGTTCATCCTGAAATATTTGATATAGAAGATAAATATATAGACGTATCAACTGATGAAAGAGCTCCAGGAACTTTAGTTTCAGGCTTTTGGACTAAAGAAAAAGATAAAAAACCAAATGTAAGATTTGCTGTAAATGTAGATAGTAAAAAGTTTGAAGAATGGTTATTAGCTAACTTAGTTTAGTATAAAATATTATATTGTTTTTTATAACGTTCTGTGATATAATTAACTTGTAAAATATATTATTTTGGAGGTTATGCAAAATGACAATTATTGAAAATATTTATGCAAGAGAAATCCTTGATTCAAGAGGAAACCCAACTGTTGAAGTTGAAGTATACTTAGAAGGTGGAGCTATGGGTAGAGCATCTGTACCATCAGGAGCATCTACAGGAGTTCACGAAGCTGTTGAATTAAGAGATGGAGACAAATCAAGATATTTAGGTAAAGGTGTTTTAAAAGCAGTTGAAAACGTAAATGAAATAATAGCAGAAGCTGTTATAGGAATGGATGCTTTAGATCAAGTTGCTATCGATAAATTAATGATAGACTTAGATGGAACTCCTAACAAAGAAAAATTAGGAGCAAACGCTATATTAGGTGTTTCATTAGCAGTTGCTAAAGCTGCAGCTAATCAATTAGGATTACCTTTATATAGATATTTAGGAGGAGTTAATGCTAAAGAATTACCTGTTCCAATGATGAATATCTTAAATGGAGGATCACATGCTGATTCTGCAGTAGACGTTCAAGAATTCATGGTTCAACCAGTAGGAGCTAAAACTTATAAAGAAGCATTAAGAATGGGTGCTGAAATATTCCACCACTTAGGAAAATTATTAAAAGCAAATGGAGATTCAACTAACGTTGGTAACGAAGGTGGATATGCTCCAAGTAAAATAAATGGTACTGAAGGTGCTTTAGATATAATTTCAGAAGCTGTTAAATCTGCAGGATATGAATTAGGGAAAGATGTAACATTTGCTTTAGATGCTGCATCATCAGAATTCTATAATGCTGAAACTAAGAAATATGTGTTCAAAAGAGAAGGTGGAGTTGAAAGAACTTCAGAAGAAATGGTTGCATGGTATGAAGAATTATGTGCTAAATATCCAATAGTTTCAATAGAAGATGGACTAGCAGAAGATGACTGGGACGGATTCAAATTAATGACTGAAAAATTAGGTAAGAAAATACAAATAGTTGGAGACGATTTATTCGTTACTAACACTAAGAGATTAGAAGAAGGAATTAAAAAAGGAATTGCTAATTCAATCTTAATTAAATTAAATCAAATAGGAACATTAACTGAAACTTTAGATGCTATAGAAATGGCTAAAAAAGCTGGATATACTGCAGTAGTATCTCATAGATCAGGAGAAACTGAAGATGATACAATAGCTGACGTAGCAGTAGCAACTAATGCTGGTCAAATTAAGACTGGATCTGCTTCAAGAACAGATAGAATAGCTAAATATAACCAATTATTAAGAATTGAAGACGATTTAGCTGGAGAAGCAATTTATAAAGGAATAGATTCATTATATACAATTAAAAAATAATAAAGAGTAAAATAAAATATGGGAGTTTAAAAGCTCCCATATTTTAATATCTTATTATTTATATCTTCTCCATGTTTGAGTTTTTCCTAAAAATTTCATTCCAGGAATATGTCCTCTAACTTTTAATGTCCCATCTGAATTTAATTCCATATAGCAATCATAAGTTTTACCACTTGATGGATCATATATTTTTCCTTTTTCATATTTGTTATTTTTTTCGTTATAAGTAAAATCACTAACAAAGTCAATACCTTCTATTGTTCTAGATCTTTTAGATGAATCAGGATTGTTAACATCTTTTCTTAATGCTCCAGTAGAATCGTATCTATTTGTTAATTGGTGCACTTTTCCGTAAACTTTCCCATTTTTTTCATAAATATCAACAATAACTCTATTATCAGTTTCACTTTTTTCAGTTATCCATCTACCATAAGCATCAGATTTAGCTGCTAATGTAAATATAGGTAACATTACAGTTAAAAATATTGTAAATAATTTTTTCATTTTTTTCCTCCTATTTTTGATATAGATATATTAACAAAAAAAACAATTATTGTCAACTATAATTTTTTTATTTTACATTCAACACAAAATGTAAAACTTGAATTATGAATGATGTATTAGATATAATAAAAAAACGGATGAAAGTATAGGTAAAATTACTGCTAAAAATATTATAAATAATTTTTTCATTTTTTTCCTCCTATTTTTGATATAGATATCTTAACAAAAAAATAATTTGTGTTCAAGTATAATTTTTAATTTTCACATTTAACACAAAATGTAAAACTTGAATTATGAATGATGTATTAGATATAATAAAAAAACTGATGAAAGTATAGGTAAAATTACTGCTAAAAATATTGTAAATAATTTTTTCATTTTTTTCCTCCTATTTTTAATATAGATATCTTAACAAAAAAATAATTTGTGTTCAAGTATAATTTTTAATTTTCACATTTAACACGAAATGTAAAACTTGAATTATAAATGATATATTTGATATAATGAAATAGTGGGAAAGAGGTGATATTTTGGAAAATAAAATACTGAATTTCAGTCAAATAAATCAAATGATAGATGAACTTAGTAAAAAAATCATAAATGAAAATGTTAAATCAATAGCATTAATAGGAGATCTTGGTACGGGTAAAACTCATATATCTAAAAGAATTTGTAAGAATTTAGGAGTGACAGAAAATGTTAAAAGTCCTACTTTTACTTATTTAATAGAATATGATTTAGAAGATATTAAAATAGTACATTTTGATTTATATAGATTATCTAATATAGATGAGCTTTATGAAGTAGGTTATCAAGAGTATGTAGATGCTGATAATACCTTATTGTTAATAGAATGGGCAAATAATGTACCTGAAGTTATAGAAGAGGCTAGTGTAGTAATTAGTCTTGAATATTTTGATGAGAATTCTAGATATGTGAATATAAAAGGAATAGATTTAAAAATTTAAATATATATATTATTAATAGGTGTAATATATATAAAATATGATTTAATAGATATGTATATATTGAAAATATTAATATATTATGGTAAAATGTTAAATAAAGATCAAAATTTGGAGGATGAATAAATGAAAAACGTATTAAAATATACTATGGTTTTAGCAACACTTGGACTTGTAGTTTCATGTGGTCCTGGTAAACCAAAATCAGAACAAGCTGGAGCAAATGTAAAATTAAATTTTGCACAAGAATGGGTAAGTGATAAACCTATAAAAGAAGATGGGATATACAAAATAGCAATGGTGTCAGCTGATGCCTTTAAAGGTATATTTTCACCACTTCATAATGATGAAGCTAAAGATGCATATATTACTGGTTTTATGAATGAAGAAATATTCTGGCAAAATGATGATTTTGAAAGAATGGGTGTAGAAGGTGGAATGGCATCATTTAAAGTTGATGTTGATAATAAAGTAATAAATATTAAATTCAAAGATGGGTTAAAATGGTCTGATGGAGAAAAATTAGGAGCAGACGATTTAATATATACTGCAGAAATTTTAGGTTCTCCTGAATATGATGGTGTTAGATATGATCCAACTAATTTAGAAAGAATCGTTGGAATGAAGGAATATCATGAAGGAAAAGCTAAACATATATCAGGAATAGAAAAAGTAAGTGACACTGAAGTTAAAATACATTTAACAGAAGTAACAGCTAATTTATTATCTGGTGGAGGGCCTTTATTAGGATTAGGATCTTTAATGCCTAAACATTATTTACAAGATGTTGCTATTAAAGATTTAGCACAATCACCTAAAACTCGTGAAAAATCAATATCTAATGGACCACTTGTAATTAAAAGTGTAGTTCCTGGAGAAAGTGTTGAATTTGAACCAAATCCATACTACTATTTAGGAAAAGAAAAAGTTTCTAAGGTTATAATAAAAGTAATAACTCCACAATTAGCGGTAGAATCATTAAAACAAGGTGAATATCATACTTATTACGGACTTCCTCAAGATAGTTATGAAAAATATAAAGATTTCTCAAACATAACAATACTTGGAAGACCTGATTTATATTATTCATATATGGGATTCAATTTGGGTCATATGGATAATAAAACTGGTGAAAATGTAATGGATAGAGATACACCACTTCAAGATAAGAGAATAAGACAAGCTATAGGATATGCTATGAATATTGATGAAATAGCACAAGCATTCTATAATGGATTAAGAACAAGAGCTAATGGAATAGTTCCACCAGCATTTACTAAATATTATGATGAAAGTTTAGTTGGATATAATTATAATCCAGAAAAAGCAAAACAATTATTAAAAGAAGCTGGATATGAAGATACAAATGGCGATGGAATAGTTGATAAAGATGGTAAGAATTTAACATTAAGATGGGCTATGGCTGGTGGATCAGATACAGCTGAACCAATAACTAAGGCGTTAATACAAAACTGGAAAGAAGTAGGAATAGAAGTTAAATTAACTAATGATAGATTATTAGATGGAAATGTGTTATTTGATAAAATTCGTTCAAATTCAGATGATGTAGATATATTTGGTGCTGCATGGCAAGTAGGAACTGCTATTGAAATGAGAAATACTTATGGTAAAAATGCAGCTCTTAATTTCTCACGTTTTGTAAATGATAAAAATGAAGAATTATTAAATGCTTTAGATGATATTAGAGGATTAACTGATAGTTCATTTAGAGCAGATGCATTTAAAGCATGGCAAAAAAATATAATTGAAGAAGCTCCAATTATACCGTTCATGTTTAAATACAGTACATCACCTGTTAATAAATCAGTAAAATCTTCAAATGTATACATAGCTACTGCTAAATCACAATCACCTATGGGAGTTGTTGACGTACCAGAAGCTGTTAAATAATATTAAATAAGGTTATCTTTTGATAGCCTTATTATTTCAAAGAGAGGTGAATAAAATGATAATTACAGAAATGTTAAATGTTGATAATGTGACAACAGAATTGAAAGGGAATACTAAAGAAGAAATTTTAAAAGAGCTAGCAGAACTTGTAAAAAATGGTGAAGTATTGGATGAAGAATTATTTTATCAAGATTTATTAAGAAGAGAAAATGCAGGGTCTACAGCTTTAGAAAATGGACTTGCTATTCCTCATGTAAGAAGTGAACATATTAAACATTTTAAAATTGGAGTAGGTATAAAAAAAGAAGGTGTTGATTTTGAATCTATAGATGGTGAAAAAACAAGATTATTTGTAATAATAGCAACTCCGATGAAACATAATAACTGGCATTTAGAAGCTTTAGCTAAAATTTCATCTATATTATATAATAAGGTAAATATAGATGTTATAGTTAATTCAAATTCTAAAGAAGGTGTTATTAAATTAATATCAGAATTAGAAAGAAATAGATAAATATTAAGCTCTGTATATAGCAGAGCTTTTATTTTTAAACTCTTATTTAAATTGTCAATAAAAAATACTTGACAAAGAAATTCAAATAGTGTAAAATAATCTTATAGAATGAATATGGAGGAATAATAATGTTAAAATTAAGATTAACTAGATTAGGTAGAAAAAAAGTACCTTTTTATAGAATAGCAGCAATGGAAGCTTTAGGAAAAAGAGACGGTAAAGCAGTAGCTTATCTTGGAACTTATAATCCTTTAGTAGCTGAAAATCAAGTAAAAATAAAAGAAGATGAAGTATTAAGATATTTATCAAATGGGGCACAACCAACAGAAACTGTTAAATCAATTTTAGTTAAAGAAGGAATTTGGGCTAAATTTGAAGCTTCAAAGAAAAAATAGTTTGCTAAAGTATATTGTGTATAGCTAAAGACCCGAAAGGGTCTTTTTAAAACTTTGATTTATAAATTTTAGAATTTCAAAAAAAAATTGACAAAATAAAAAAAATATGATATTATAGATATTGTCTTGATGGGCTGTAGCCAAGCGGTAAGGCAGTGGACTTTGACTCCACGATGCGTTGGTTCGAATCCAGCCAGCCCAACCATTTGCGTTTTGACGCATTTTTTTCTGGTCGCATAGCTCAGTTGGGAGAGCACCTGCCTTACAAGCAGGGGGTCACTGGTTCGAGCCCAGTTGTGACCACCATTTATGGAGGTGTAGCTCAGTTGGTTAGAGTGCTTGCCTGTCACGCAAGATGTCGCGAGTTCGAGTCTCGTCACTTCCGCCATTT
>NZ_CDRRBS010000008.1:0-19722 GCF_977040545.1 Pseudostreptobacillus sp.
GTAATATATCAACATCATTAATATTTATATTTTTAAATGTTTTCATAACTAATTCATTATTATTATGATTGCCTATCTCATAACTTATTAACATCTTAGAATTAATATCAATTACACCACTAACGTATAGTTTACCTTCTCCAGTATTTATCTCTGTAATATCAGTAGACCATTTTTGATTATCTTTAGTAGTACTAAAATCTCTATTAAGTATATTATCTCTAAAATACTCATCACTTGATTTTTTAAATCTTTTCTTCTTAACTCTACTTGAGACATGTTGTACTAGGAGAGTTAAAGATAAAATCAAGTAAAAATTTTTTCAGGAAATTAAATGAGTATTCTAAGAATTTACAAGATCAACAAGGGGGAATAATCAAGAAACACAATTCATTATTAAAACAGTATGATGAATTGGAGCGTCTGAAAAATAATATGAATGAGTATCTTGGTAAGGATAAAACTGAAAAGAAAAAGAAATTGGTTATTGGTGCAATTAGGAAACATCAGAGCGAGGAAATAGGAACTCCTAAGGGAAAGAATAAAATATTGAAAGAGGTTGAGCGATAAATTCATGATCGGTATAGTCTTGGAATTGCACCGATTCTTTTTTAGAAAATAAAATAGAGAGAATATCTAACGATAACATGAGATTTGTTGAATAAATTGATTGTTTATGCTATAATCAAATAAACCATAACGGTGTGGTTGTGACTTTAGGAGGTGTGAAAGTGGCAGTTTGCTATAATAATCTTTGGAAATTGCTTATAGATAAAAATATGAATAAAACCGAATTAAAGGAGGCTGCAGGAATAAGCTTTAATGTAATGGCTCGTATGGGGAAAAATGTGACTATTTCTTTTGAAAGTATTGAAAAAATATGTACTGCCTTGAATTGTGATGTAGGAGACATTATTTCGGTTGCTCAAAATACAGAAACGGAAGTTAAAGCTTTTAAAACAATAGAATTGTTTGCAGGAGCAGGAGGATTGGCGTTAGGTATTGAAAAAGCAGGATTTGATACTATTGGATTGATAGAATTGGATAAAGCAGCTTCAGATACATTGAAATTTAATCGCTCTAATTGGAGGGTTATAAATGATGATATCGCTAATATATCTTGTTTAGATTTAGAGAAGTATTTTGACATAAAAAAAGGGGAGCTTGATTTATTATCAGGGGGATCTCCTTGCCAATCTTTTTCTTATGCAGGTAAAAGATTAGGGTTAGAGGATGCAAGAGGAACTTTATTTTATCATTATGCAAAGTTTTTGGATAAACTTCAACCAAAAATGTTTTTGTTTGAAAATGTTAAGGGATTGCTTACTCATGATAAGGGGCGAACATATAAGACTATTACAGATATCTTCGAGAATTCAGGATATACAATTCAGAAAAGTATATTAAATGCTTGGGATTATGGGGTAGCACAAAAAAGAGAACGTCTTATTACTATTGGAATACGAAATGATTTGATTGATAAGATACATTTTGACTTCCCTATTCCGCACAAATATAAACCTGTGTTACGTGATATACTTTTAGATTGTCCTGAAAGTGAAGGAACACCTTATTCTGAATCTAAGCGAAAAATTTTTGAATTAGTTCCTCCGGGAGGTTATTGGCGGGATATTCCAGAGGATATAGCTAAAGAATATATGAAAAGCTGTTGGTATATGGAGGGTGGTAGGACAGGTATCTTAAGGAGATTGAGCTTAGATGAACCCTCTCTGACAGTATTAACTTCGCCAAGCCAAAAGCAGACGGATCGTTGTCATCCTTTAGAGTCACGCCCTTTTACTATAAGGGAAAATGCAAGATGTCAAAGCTTTCCGGATGACTGGAAATTTTGTGGGAGCATAGGGCAACAATATAAGCAAGTTGGGAATGCTGTTCCCGTCAATTTAGCATATGATATTGCACTCAAAATAAAAGAAGCATTGGAGGAATTATAATGTGGAATTTAACTTTTATAACAGAAGAAGATTTTACAAATCATGTAAAATTTACTATTGAAAAATATGGCGAAAAATTGGAATCTTTTGATTTAAAGCGTTTTAACAAAAATATTATTGACCCGATAAAACTTATTTTTGATAAAACGGTGTATCAATCGTCATGGGAAGAAATTGTAAGTAACGAAATATTTCGTCAAAGAGATAAATCAAATAATAATGATATCGGATATTTCCATCAAAGGATTTTTCAGTATATATCAAATTGCCGTGTTCCAACTAATGGAGAAGAGGGTGGTTGGGATGTCATATATGAAAACACTAATGGAATTGAAATACCTGATGCAGGTAGTGTTCATACAGTATATGTTGAAATGAAAAACAAACATAATACGATGAACTCAGCTTCAGCGGGGAAGACGTTTATAAAAATGCAAAATCAACTTTTGAATGACGATGATTGTGCTTGCTTTTTGGTTGAAGCAATTGCACAACATTCTCAGAATATTAAATGGGAGACTACAGTTGATAAGAAAAAAGTAGGTCATAAATTAATTCGTAGAGTGAGCCTTGATAAATTTTATGCTCTTGTGACAGGACAAGAGGATGCTTTTTATCAGATGTGTATGATACTTCCGACTATAATAAAAAAAGCAGTAAAAGATTTTGAAGGAACAATTGTACCACATGATACAGTTATTGATGAATTAAAAGAAATGGCAGCTAAACAGGACATTGAGTCTGAGGATATGGCAATTGCTATGGCAGTATATATGCTTGGTTTTGGGAGTTATAGAGGTTTTAATCAATAATTTAGATGACAAAGAAATTATATGATAGAAAAAAGATTCGACAATTAATAATAGAGGTGAAATAAATATGGGTATAGTGCATTTTTTGAACGTAAATGAAGGTGCTTGTATTTGGATAAAACATCCATCTGAGCATAATACTATAATTGATATATCTAATGGGCAAGAAGTAACAAGTATGTTTGAAAATACATCTTTGCTTGGAAACCATAATCAAAAAAAACATCCTGTAAATCCAATCAAATACTTTAAGGATAGAAATGTAAGCACAATTTTTAGATTTATTCTAACGCATCCTGATATGGATCATATGGATGGGATTAAAGAACTGTTTGAAACGTTTAAAGTTTTGAATTTTTGGGATACCCAAAATACTAAAGTGATGAATAAGAATTCTGATTGGGGGAGATATAATAAAAAAGATTGGGATTTTTATCAAAAAATTAGAACGTCATCTTCATCTCCTAAGGTCTTACATCTGTATGCAGGACAAAAAGGAAAATATTATAATCAAACAGAAGATGGTAAGTCAGGGGCAGATGGGTTGTATTTGCTTGCGCCTACAACGGATTTGGTAAAAGAGGCAAATAAATCAGAAGATTATAATGATTGCTCATATGTTATTTTGTATAAAACAGGGAATAACAAAAAAATTATATTTGCTGGAGATTCAGCGAAGAAAACATGGGATTATATTTTAAAGAATTATAAAGAAGACGTAAGAGATATAGATATTTTGATAGCTCCACATCATGGTCGAAAAACTGGTGGAAATAATAAATATTTAGATGTGTTAAATCCCAATTAACATTATTTGGAAATGCAAAGAGTGAATATTTAGATTATTCATCTTGGAATAACAGAAAGTTAGATTATATTACAAATAATCAAGCAAACTGTATTATTATTAATACTAATGGTAAAAACGGAATGGATGTATATGTGACATATGAGAAATTTGCTAAAAAATGTAATCCCAAAACTTCTTATGATGAATCATATGCAGGCTGGCATATCATGACTATATAGTCCAGAGGAGATAATATTGTGGAAGAGATATTAAAACAGATAGTTGAGAAAATTTCGTCATATAATATTTTTAATAATTTATATCCAGGAGTGTTATTTATCTACCTGTCAAAATTTATATTTGAAATAAATATATTATCGGATAATTGGTTTGAAAATTTAATAGTATTCTATTTTGCTGGTATGGTATTGAGCAGGATAGGTTCAATCATAATTGAGCCTATAATGAAAAAAATTAAAATGATAAGATATGCACCTTATTCGGACTATGTAAAAGCGAGTAGTATTGAACCTTTAGATACTCTGTCAGAAGTTAACAATACATATAGAACACTGTTATCGACTTTTATTTGTGCATTTGTATGTAAATTAGGCATTACCATTAATGATATATGCCTAAAAAATAAGATTACTTTTTTACAAGAAAATAAGGATTGGATTTTCTTAATTTTGTTGATTCTATTGTTTGCATTCTCTTATGTTAAACAAACAGATTATGTGCGAAAAAGAGTAGAGTTCATATTGAGAAAAGAAAAGAAAAAGGAAACACGATAATGTACAATTACTAAATAGAATTAATCTGTAATTATCTAATCCGAGAAACATAGATAAACAAGTAGTTGACATATAATTCTTATAAATATAATGGTTTAGATTTTTTGGAGCGGAAAATTTCAAGGTGTTATAGTATCACTTTTGATACTGTTTTGATACTAAAAAACTCTAAAACCACAAATAATAGGTATAAAAATAGTTAAAAACAGAAATTGAAAAGATACTAATATAGAATTAAAGAAACAAATATGTTATGGTAATTATTGAGTGGGAGTAATAAGTAAAATTGATAAAACTTTTATTTATTAATTTTGTATCATACTTATTTTATACAATAATACTATTTTATAAAATATTTACCAAAAGAATAATACAAATGTGAAAAGAACATATACCAATTATACAAAGAAAAATACATACCTTATATAGAACATGTACTATTTTAATTTAGGGATAGATATATAAATTAGGATTTATCTTGACAAAATCAAGCTTTTAGTGTAATATATTAAGGTAAAAAACACACCTCGTTTTTTTTAGTTGTAGGGTGCTAAATAATTTTAGATTTGCAACTAAACAAAGGTGGATGAAAAAACCAAAATTTTAAGGAGGACATTATGTCAGTAATTTCAATGAAAGAATTATTAGAAGTAGGAGCACACTTTGGTCACCAAGCTAAAAGATGGAACCCTAAAATGAAACCGTATATTTATGCAGAAAGAAACGGTCTTCATATATTAGATTTACAACAAACTTTAACATCTACAGAGAAAGCTTATGAATTTGTAAGAGAAATAGCTTCAGAAGGTGGAAAAGTATTATTCGTAGGAACTAAAAAACAAGCTCAAGAAGCAATGAAAGAAGAAGCTGAAAGAAGTGGTGGATTCTATGTTAACCAAAGATGGTTAGGAGGACTTTTAACTAACCTTGAAACTATCAAAAAAAGAGTTAAGAAATTAAAAGAATTAGAAGCAATGGATGCTGATGGAACTTTAGATACAGCATATACTAAAAAAGAAGCAGCTCTTTTAAGAAAAGAAATGGCTAAACTTCAAAAAAATGTTGGTGGAATTAAAGAAATGGAAAAATTACCTGCAGCATTATTCGTAGTAGATATTAAAAAAGAATTCTTAGCTTTAGAAGAAGCAGCTAAACTTGGTATACCAGTTATAGCTTTAATAGATAGTAACGTAGATCCAGATTTAGTAACTTACAGAATACCTGCAAATGATGATGCTATAAGATCAATAAAATTATTTGCAAGAGTAATTTCTAATGCAGTAGTTGAAGCAAATGGAGGACAAGAAGAATTTGCTACTTCTGATTTAGAAACAGCAGAAGTTTTAGAAGAAAATTTCGTAGTTGAAAAAGAAGAATTAGAATAATAGAAAGTGGAGGTTATTAAAATGGCAGTATCTGCAGCAGCAATAAAAGAATTAAGAGAAAGAACAGGAGCAGGAATGCTTGACTGTAAAAAAGCTTTAGAAGCAAATGATGCTAATATTGAAAAATCAATAGACTGGTTAAGAGAAAAAGGTATAGCTAAAGCAGCTAAAAAATCAGGAAGAGTAGCAGCAGAAGGATTAGTATTTGGTGGAGAACATGGAAATGTTGGTGTTATCTTAGAATTTAATTCAGAAACTGATTTCGTTGCTAAAAATGCTGATTTCGTTGCATTTGGAAATACTTTAGTTGAATTAGCTTTAGATAAAAAACCATCTACAGTAGAAGAGTTAAAAGCTTTACCTTTAAATGGTGGAACTGTAGAATCTGAATTAACAGAATTAATAGCTAAAATAGGAGAAAACTTAAACATTAGAAGATTAGCTTTAGTTGAAACTGAAGGATTTGTAGTTAACTACATTCACTTAGGTGGAAAAATTGGAGTTTTAGTTAATGTTAAAGGTGAAAGAACAGATGAAAATGTAGAAAAAGCTCATGGAGTAGCTATGCATATAGCAGCTATGGATCCTTCTTACTTAAGAAGAGAAGAAGTAACAGCTGATGATTTAGAAAGAGAAAAAGAAATTGCTAGACATCAGTTAGAACAAGAAGGAAAACCAGCAGCTATAATTGAAAAAATATTAGATGGTAAAATGAGAAAATTCTATGAAGAAAATACATTACTTGAACAAAAATATGTAAGAGATGATAAAGTTTCTATTAAAGAATTTATGGCACCAGCTGAAATAATTTCATTCTTTAGATTTAAAGTTGGAGAAGGAATAGAAAAAGAAGAAACAGACTTTGCAGCAGAAGTTGCAGCACAAATAGCAAGTTCAAAATAAATAGATATATTGGAAAGAGTTTAATGTTATTAAACTCTTTCTTAATAAATGGAGGAATTTAATGTTAAAGTATAAAAGAATATTACTTAAATTAAGTGGGGAAGCACTTGCAGGAAATAAGAATTTTGGATACTCTGATGAGGTTTTAGATAGTTTTGCTAAACAAATAAAACAAATACATTCTCAAGGGGCAGAACTTGCTATAGTTATAGGGGGAGGAAATATATTTAGAGGGAAACTTGGTGAAAAAGCAGGAATGGATAGATCAACAGGTGATACTATGGGTATGCTTGCTACGGTTATGAATGCACTTGCACTTCAAACAATGATAGAAAAATATGGAGTTCCGACAAGAGTTTTAACAGCTATATCTATGCCACAAGTTGCAGAACCATATATTAGAAGAAGAGCAATAAGACATTTAGAAAAAGGAAGAGTTGTAATATTTGCCGCAGGTGTTGGAAGTCCATATTTTACAACTGATTCAGGTGGAGCATTAAGAGCTATAGAAATAAATGCTGATGTATTAGCTAAAGGAACTAAGGTTGATGGTATCTATGATAAAGATCCTGCTAAATATGATGATGCAATTAAGTATGAAAATATTACATTTACTGAAGCATTAACTCAAAATTTACAAGTAATGGATGCTACAGCACTTTCTTTATGTAGAGAAAATAATATGCCGGTAGTTGTATTTAATGCCTTAAAAGAAGGGAATATGAATAAACTTGTAAATGGAGAAAATATAGGAACAAAAGTATATAATAAATAAAGAGGGAGTAAATATGCTAGATGAATTATTATTAGAATTAGAAGAAAAAATGGGGAAAACTTTAGAAAGTACAAAAAATCAATTTTTACATATTAGAGCAGGTCGTGCTAATGTTTCAATGATAGATGGTGTAACTGTTGACTATTATGGTCAAATGTCACCTTTAAATCAAGTTGGGACAGTATCAGCTCCTGAAGCTAGATTACTTGTTATAGATCCTTGGGATAAATCTTTAATACCAACTATAGAAAAAGCTATACTTGCAGCGAATATAGGGTTCACACCTTCAAATGATGGTAAAATTATCAGACTTGTAGTACCTGAACTTACAGAAGAAAGAAGAAAAGAATATGTAAAACTTGCTAAAAAAGAAGCAGAAGAAGGAAAAGTAGCGGCAAGAAATATTAGAAAAGATTTTAATAATAAAGTTAGAAAATTAGAAAAAGATTCAGAAATAACTGAAGATGAATTGAAACAAACTGAAGATAAAATACAAAAATTAACTGATAAAATAATAGCGTCTATTGATGAATTGTTAAATAAAAAAGAAAAAGAATTATTAAGTATATAGTATGTTTAATAGATTTATTAATTTTTTTAGAGTAAAAAAACAAATATCAATAGATTTAGGTACCTCTAATATTTTGTTTTATGATAAACAAAAAGGTAAGATAGTTCTTAATGAACCATCAGTTATAGTTATAGATAAAAAAACTCGTGAAGTAGTTGCAGTGGGGCAGGAAGCAAGAAGTATGTTAGGTAAAAATCCTGATAGTATAGAAGTTATAAAACCTCTTAGAGATGGTGTTATATCAGATCTTGATTCAACTCGTCTTATGCTCTCAATATTTATGAAAAAACTTTATGGATATTCGTTATTTAAACCGGAAGTGATAATCTGTGTTCCTATTGAAGTAACAACTGTAGAAAAACGTGCTTTATTTAATTCTATAGATGATGCTAAAAGAATTTTTTTAATAGAAGAAGGGCGTGCAGCTCTTATGGGGACAGGTATAGATATATCACATCCTAATGGGAATATAGTAATAGATATAGGAGGAGGTTCTACTGATATTGCAATATTATCCCTTGATGAAATAGTTGTATCAAAATCTATAAGAATAGCGGGTAATAGATTAGATGAAGATATAGTTAAGTATGTTAAGAATAATCTTGGTATAAATATAGGGGAAAAAACTGCAGAAAATATAAAAAAAGAATTAGCTACTGCTATAAAAGTTCCAGATTCAGAGAATAAAAGTATGATAATAAAGGGATTAGATATTTTAACTAAAAGTCCAGTTGAAAGAAAAATATCTTCTAATGAAGTTCAAGAAGCTATAATATCTTCTCTTAAAGATATATTATCATCTGTTAGGGAGGTTTTAGGTAAATGTCCTCCGGAATTATCATCAGATATATTGGATAATGGAATAATATTAACTGGTGGAGGTTCTTTGATTAAAAGTTTTGACAAACTTATAGAAAATAGTGTTAATGTTAAGGTTAATATTCCTGAAAATCCTTTAGATTCAGTTGTTATTGGTGGAGCTTATGCTTTTAATAACAAAAAATTATTAGCCACATTATTAGTAAAGGAAAATTAAAATGGAAATATATGGAAATAATCATTCTGTATTTGCGCTATATTATCAATTGGTGCTTGTTACTAAAAATAGAATGCCGATATTTAATGATGAGATAGTAAATTTTAATATAGAAAAATTTAAACAATTATCTAAACCTTATTTAATAGAGATTTATGATTATAGCTACGAAGCAGATCATATGCATATAAAGTTTAAAGCACACCCTAAAAGTGAAATTTCTAAGTTTATTAATGCTTATAAAAGTTCGACTTCTAGATTAATAAAAAAAGAATTTAAAAATGTAGAGGCAGAAGATGGTTTATGGGAAAAAACTTATTTTTTAATAACAGAAGGTGTTCCTAGTAAGGATATGATAATGCATTATATTAAAACTAAGATAAAATGTGATATAGTAGATCATAATTGCGATGTATGCCATTGTAATCATGATCATAAATAGTTGAGGACTTAAGTCCTCTTTTTATTTTTTTTAAATTTTGCTATACTATAAACATGGAGGTGTATGTGGTTAAGAATATGAAAGTAGGTGTAGTAGCTGAATTTAATCCATTTCATAATGGACATCAATATCAAATAGATAAGATAAATGAAATGAATCCTACAATTAAAATTGCAGTTGTTAGTGGTAATTTTGTGCAAAGAGGAGAACTTTCAATTTTAAATAAGTTTGAAAAGGCATTTATTGCTGTAGAGAATGGATATGATTTAGTAGTTGAACTTCCTTGTTATTATTCTATACAAAATGCAGAAGTTTTTGGGATATTTTCAACTAAAATATTAGAAAAACTTGGTGTTGAACTTCAGGTTTTTGGTGTAGAAAATGATGATTTAAAAACATTTGTTAAAGTTATAGAATTACAAAAAACTGAAACATATTCATTAAAATTAAAAGAATTACAAAAAAAAGGTTTTAGTTATACAAGTTCTCACCAAAAAATATTGGAGGAATTAGGGTATGAAAATTGGTATAAATCTAATAACATATTAGCAATATCATATATTAAATCTATAATAGAAAATTCTATGAAATTGAGATATTATCCTATTAAAAGAAAAAATGTAGATTATAATGATGATAAAATATTAGGTAATATAGCCTCAGCTAGTTTTATTAGAGAAAATTATAATAAACAAGATGTTAATAAATTGATACCGAGTAACACAAAAGAAGTTTTAGAAAGTAAAAATATTGATTTTGAAAATATTGAAGATAGAATTTTTGAACTTTTTAAATATATGTTCAATGTTAAATCAAAGAATGAAATAATAAAAGTATATGATTATAATGATAGTATATATAATAGGATAAAAAAAAATTTAGTAGCAAACAGTAGTAAAGAATTTTTTAGAAAAATAGTTTCTAGAAATATTAGTAAAAATAGAGTAAAAAGGCTAATTTTAAATCTTTTGCTCGATATACAAAATGAGGATATAGATAAAGAAGCTGATATTGAATATATTAGAGTTCTTGCTATGAATGATAATGGAAGAACTTTAATTAAATCTCTTAAAGATAAAAATATTCCTATATTTGTTAATTGGAAAGATATAGAAAAAAATTATTCAAATCATAAGATAAAAATTGAGAAGAATGCTTTTTTATTATATGAATTATTAAAAAGAGAAAAGGAAAAATTAAATGTAATATATTTGAAAGGGGAGAATTGATGTTTGGGTTGACAAAGTTTTTTATAAATAAAATAGAAGTTTATAAAAGAGTCACTTTAGAAAAATCTCTTAATGATGTAACTAAAAGTAAAAATAGATTTATATGTGGTAAATATTCTCCTAAATCATTTGATATGGAGTATAGTGAAATTGAGTATAAATCAGATGATATACATTTATTTGGATGGTATATACCGGTTGAGGGTGCAACTAAAACTATAATTATATCTCATGGTAGAAATAATAATAGGATATTTAGTTTGAAATTTTTACAACTTTTTAAAGATATGCAACTTGATGAAAAGTATAATATATTTTTACCAGATTTAAGAAATTCGGGTAAATCTGATGAAGCTAGAACAGCATTTGGTTATTATTTTGCAAGGGATATATTTAATACTACAAAGATGTTAAAAGAGAAATTTAACACTAAAAATTTTATACTTTATGGATTTTCTCAAGGAGGTATGGGTTCTGCATTAGTTCCTTATTTATATAAAGAAGAATTAAAAAATGAAGAGATCTGTATAGAAAAATTAATACTTGATTCTCCGGTATCAAATGTAAAACAGATACTTCTTATAAATTCAAAAATTGGAAAAATTAAAATACCTAGATTTTTTGTAGAATATATACATTCTATATTTAATTACAGAATAGATAATATGTTATCTAAATTAAGGTTATCAGAAATTTTAGGATTAGTCCCTACATTAATATTACAATCAGAAAAAGATGAAGCAACACCATATAGTATAATTAAAGATGAATATGAAAAGCTAAAAAATAAAATACTAGATAATAAAGATATTATTAAACCTCAGTTTAAAGCCTTTAGAAAAGGTCAACATGTTAGAATATATCTTCAATATAAGTGGGAGTATACAAATTCAATTCAAAATTTTTTGAATTTTAAGTAAAATATGCTAAAATATAATGTAATAAATTAAATAATAAAGGAGACTACATGAATAAAAAATTAAATAAAGCAACATATATTTTTTATGGTCTAGGTGTTGGTTATTTCATGTTAGATCAAATATTTAATCAGTGGGTGCAATATTTTTATTTGCCTTCATCAACTACGATAGAAAAGTATGGAATTAAACCTATAATTCCAGTTTCTATGCTTGTTATCGCTTTCCTTATAATGCGTTTAGTTGATGCTTTTACAGATCCTTTAGTAGGATATCTATCTGATAACTCTAAATCTAGGTTAGGAAGAAGATCTGTATATATGTTAGTTGGATTACTACCCTTAGTATTTTCAACAATACTATTTTTCGTTCCTATAAGTAATTCTGTGATAATTTCAACTATATATTTATCGGTTGTAGGTAGTGTATATTTTACAGGATATACTTTAGTAGGAGGACCATATAATGCTCTTCTTGCAGATTTATCTTCAAGTAAAAGCGAAAGATTAAATCTTTCAACTATACAATCAGTTTTTAGATTGATTTTTACAGCTATACCTTTAATATTTAGTTCATTAGTGTTAGATGTTTTAATAAAAAAAGGTTATAGTTTTGATATGGCTATGCGTATTATGGTAACAATATTTTCTGTTATTTCAGGAATATTGGTACTTGTTTCTGTGTTTGGTATTAAGGAAAATAAAAATGCAAATAGAGTAGAAAATCAAGAACATATTAAATTTTCAACATCTGTTTCGTATTTGAGAAATAAAGAAATATTATTATATTTTATAGGATTTTTCTTTTTCTTTTCAG
The DNA here is from genome assembly GCF_977040545.1 of Pseudostreptobacillus sp. NCBI lineage: Bacteria > Fusobacteriati > Fusobacteriota > Fusobacteriia > Fusobacteriales > Leptotrichiaceae > Pseudostreptobacillus > Pseudostreptobacillus sp. Next base: position 12,426 of record NZ_CDRRBS010000008.1, read on the forward strand.
GATTTAATATAATACGTAATTCTATAATATATTATGTTACTGGAATATTAGGACAACCTGAAAAGGCTTCTATGATACCAACAGCTCTGCTTTTCTTGGTATCAGCTATATTTTTCCCAATTACTAAAAAATTGTGTGAAAAATATGAATATAGACAAGTTATGTTATTAGATTTATTATTAATATTTGTCGGAGTAGTTTTATTAATACTACTAGGAGAAAAAAATATATACATATTCTATTTCTCTTTTGTTGTAGTTGGTATGGGTGTAAGTGGTTCTGCCTTTATATTCCCTCCTGCAATGTTAAGTGAAATATCTAATAAAATATATGAAAAAGATAAGTTAAGAATTGAAGGAATGATGTTTGGAATACAAGGATTATTTTTAAAACTTGCTATGCTTATTCAAATTGTTACAACAACACTACTATTAACTCTAGGTACAAATAATGGTGGTGCTACTAAATATGGTATACTAGCAACATTATTTGTTGCATTAATCTTTTTAGTTATATCATTTATTTGTTATTATTTAAAAAAAAGTGAAATATAGGAGGAATTTATGGAAATTTTAGAATTAAAAGAAATTTCAAAAAACATTAGAAGAAATATTGTAGAAATGGTATATCATGCAAAATCTGGACATCCTGGAGGGTCACTTTCTATAGCAGATTTATTAACAGTTCTATATTTTGAAGAAATGAAATTAGATCCATCTGATGCAAGATCACCTAAAAGAGATAGATTTGTATTATCAAAAGGACATGCAGCTCCTGCAATATATGCTACTTTAATGGAAAAGGGCTATGTTGATAAATCTTTAGTTACAGAACTTAGAAAATTCGGCTCACCTCTTCAAGGACATCCTGATCTTAAAAAACTACCAGGAATAGATATGTCTACTGGATCTTTAGGACAAGGATTATCAGCAGCTCAAGGTATGGCAATATCAGCTAAGATTTCAAATGACGATTTCAGAGTATATGCTATATTAGGTGATGGAGAATTACAAGAAGGTCAAGTATGGGAAGCATTTATGTCTGCACCTCATTTTGGATTAGATAATTTAGTTGCTATAGTTGATTCAAACGATTTACAAATAGATGGGAATGTATCAAAAGTTATGCCAGTTGAACCATTAACTGATAAATTTAAAGCATTTAATTGGCATGTAATTAATATTGATGGTCATAATTTTGAAGAAATTAGAAAAGCTTTAGAAGAAGCTCGTAATACTAAAGGAAAACCAACAGTTATTATAGCAAAAACAGTTAAAGGTAAAGGTGTTTCATTTATGGAAAATAATGCAGGTTGGCATGGTAAAGCACCTAATAAAGAAGAATTTGAAAAAGCTATGGAAGAATTAAAATAGGAGGATAATATGAAAGCTACAAGACAAGCCTATGGAGAGGCATTAGTAAAATTAGGTAAAGAAAACGATAAGGTTGTAGTATTAGAGGCTGATTTATCTAAATCAACTATGACAACTTTTTTCCAAAAAGAATTTCCAGAAAGACATATAAATGTAGGGATAGCAGAGGCTAATTTAATAGGAACAGCAGCAGGGCTTGCAACTACTGGTAAAATACCATTTGCATCAACTTTTGCTATGTTTGCTGCAGGACGTGCTTTTGATCAAATAAGAAATTCAGTTGCATATCCTAAATTGAATGTTAAAATTTGTCCTACACATGCAGGTATATCTTTAGGAGAAGATGGAGGATCACATCAATCAGTTGAAGATATAGCATTAATGCGTGCAATACCTGGTATGGTAGTTTTACAACCAGCAGATGCAACAGAAACAGAAAAAATTATTTTTGCAGCAGCTAAATATGAAGGGCCTGTTTATGTAAGACTTGGAAGATTACCAGTTGCTGATATATATACAGAAGATTATAATTTTGAAATAGGGAAAGCAAGTACATTAACTCAAGGTAATGATGTTGCTATTATTGCAACAGGTCTTTTAGTTGGTGAAGCTTTAAAAGCACAAGAAATATTAAAGGAAAAAGGTATAAATGTAAGAGTAATAAATATGTCTACAATTAAACCTTTAGATGAGGAAGTAGTTTTAAAAGCTGCACGTGAATGTAAATTAGTAATAACTAGTGAAGAACATTCAATTATAGGTGGACTTGGAAGTGCAGTTAGTGAATATCTTTCATCAGTAAATCCAGTTAAAGTTATTAGACATGGTATAAATGATGTATTTGGTCAAAGTGCTGATGGAAATGTTATGTTAGATAAATACGGTTTAAGAGCTGATAATTTAGTGGAACTAGTTCTTAAAAACATATAGTTTCAGGAGGAAAAATGTTGAAAAAAATATTAATAGGGGTTTGGGATAATATAAAAACAGAATTGGGTACTTTTTTTGCTTCGTTGATATCATTAGTTTTAATATTTACACTAATAAATATGTTTTTATTCGGAGCTATAAATCTTAATATATATAGAATAAAGGCTGAAAACTCAAATCAAGCTATAATATATGTAGAAAATTTAGACGATGATAAAAGAGCAGAATTTGAAAATAAGGTTAAAAATATAGAAGGTATATCAGAAATACAGTATGTATCTAAACAAACTGCACTTGACAATATTTCTAAAGAATTAAATGTTGATTTAAATGGTGATGATAATCCTTTAGAAGATTCATATTTCGTATTTATTAAAAAAGGAGCAAATGTAGATAATTTAAGAGTAGATTTAGAATCTTTAAGTGAGATAACTTCAATGGATTTAAGAGAAGATGTAATAACTAAAACTTTTAATTTTAGTAATGGATTAGATTCATTTATTAAATATGCAAGTGTTTCTTTAGCGATATTTGCATTTATAATGATATACACTATATCTATATCAAATGTTAAAACAAGAAAAACAGAAATATATAGTAATTTAATTAAAGGACACTCTAAGTTATTTATTAGAACAACATTCTTTATTGAATCAGTTATTAATATTCTAATATCTGGAGGTCTAAGTTACTTTGCATATACGTATATAAGAACAAATGCCATAGGATTAGTTCAAACGGCTTTTGGTGAAGATGTACAAATAGCACCTATGAATCAAGAAATTCAAGTTTTATTAGTAGTTATACTTTTAACTATATTTCTTTCTTTGATAATTAATTATATCTTATTAGGTAAGTATTTTAGAATATCTTATTACGAAAAATTATATAAATTAGAAGCTAAAGAACTAGAAGAGGCTTTTGAACAAGTAGAAGAAATAGAATCTAAAGAAGAAAATGAAATTAAAGAAGAAGTTGAAGAATCTAATAAATTAACAGAAATTGAAAAATTAAAAAATATGATACATTCAAATAATGATATGAGTGAATTTGAAGAAACAGGTAAGGAGGATTAAAATGAAGAAAAGTATACTAATTTTAAGTATATTCTCATTACTCTCTTTTTCAAATTCTACAAGCATAGAAAAAAATCAAAAGAGAATTACACAAATTGATTCTCAAGTTAAAGAAAATACTAATAAAATTAATACTAATAATACAAAAATTAGTACAGCACAAAAGGATGAAGCTTTGGCTAAAAAAGAAGTTGCAAATCTTAATGTCTTAATAAGTAAATTACAAAAAGAATTTGATGATATAGAAGCACAATATGTTCTTCTTTTACAAAGTATAGGAAAGAGTACAAAAGAAATAAATGAAAGTATTATAAAGATAGAAGATAGTAATCAAAAAATTACAGAAGGTAAGACTAGTTATAAAAATAAAATAAAAGTTTGGAATAAAGTTATAAACTCTAATGTTCTGACTAAATCTTTAAATACAGCACAAAATGCTAAAAAACAACATGATTTAAATAAAATATTAGGGCAAGAACAAACTAAAATTAAAAATATAGAGTCATATAAATCACAAGTTGAAGTACATAAAAAAAATGAAGAAAAAGCTAAAAATGAAAAAGAAATAAAAGCAAAAGCTGTAGAAAAAACTAAGAAAGAATTAGAAGCTAAGAGAACAGAGTTGAGAGTTGCTAAAGATAAAAAAGATAAGGCAGTTAAAAATTTACAATATATTCAAAGTTCGCTTAAAAACGAAAATAAAAAAATTGAAAAAACAAATAATAATTTAATTGCTGAGAAAAAAAGACTAAATCAACAAATTAGTGCAATTATAGCAGCTGCTAAGAAAAGAGAAGAAGAAGCAAGAAGAAGAGCTGAACAAGCTGCTAAAGCAAATGCAGCTAAAAATAATACAAATACAAGTTCTAAAACTTCAACTACTACAACACCAAAAGAAGTAGAAGTAGTTAGAGGTACAGGACAGTTTATAATGCCTATAAATGGAACTATAGTAGTTCATTATGGACAAGAAAAGAGTCCAGGTCTTGTAAGTAAAGGTATAGAAATTAGAGGAAGTTTAGGTCCAAGTGTTAAAGCATCTGATACTGGAAGTGTACTTTATTCAGGGTCATTAAAAGGATTAGGAGCAGTAATAATGATAGATCATGGTAATTTTATAACGGTTTATGGAAATCTTGCTTCAGTAAAAGTTGCAAGTGGGACAAAGGTAACTAAAGGACAAGTTATAGGTACTTTAGGAAGAGAAAGTATAACAAAAGAACCAAATCTATACTTTGAAGTTAGAAAAGGTGTAAATTACGTAAATCCAGCTAGTTATTTATAAGGAGGATAAAAATGGATTATATGAGTAAATATAATGAGTGGTTAAATTATGAAGGGTTAGATCAAGATTTAAGAAAACAATTAGTAGAAATGGCAAATGATAGTTCTGAAATTGAAGATAGATTTTATCAAGAATTAGAATTTGGAACAGCAGGGTTAAGAGGAAAACTTGGTGCAGGAACTAATAGAATGAATAAATATGTAATAGCTCGTGCAACTCAAGCTTTGGCTAATGTTATTAAAAGTTATGGACAAGAATCTATGGATAAAGGTGTTGCTTTTGCACATGATTGTAGAATTTTTTCACCAGAATTTGCAGAACTTGCAGCTTTAGTAATGGCAAGCAATGGAATTAAAGCTTATCTTTTTGAAAGCTTAAGACCAACACCAGAGCTTTCATATACTATTAGATATTATAAATGTATATCTGGAATAAATATAACAGCAAGTCACAATCCTAAAGATTATAATGGATATAAAGTTTATTGGGAAGAAGGTTCACAAATTAAATCAAATATTTCAGATGCAGTTTTCAATGAAATAGCTAAACTTGATATATTTGCTTCTTATGTAAACTTAACTCGTGAAGAAGCAATAGAAAAAGGATTACTTCAAATAATAGGTAAAGAAGTAGATGAAGCTTTCTATACTGAGGTTATGAATACTTCTTTAAGAACAAGTGATGAGCTAGATATGAGTATTAAACTTGTATATACTCCATTAAATGGAGCTGGTAATATACCTGTAAGAACTGTTCTTGAAAGAAAAGGATATAAAAATGTATATGTAGTTAAAGAACAAGAATTACCTGATGGAACTTTCCCAACACTTGTTTATCCTAATCCAGAAGATTTAAAAGCATTTGAATATTCTGAAAAATTAGCACATAGTGTTGATGCAGATATTTTAATTGCAACAGATCCAGATTGTGATAGATTAGCAGTTGAAGTAATGCATAATGGTAAAGTAGTTGCATTAAATGGGAACCAAACAGGAGTTTTATTAATTAATTATATAGTTTCAACTATGCAAGAAAAAAATATATTCCCAAGTAATCCGGTTATAGTTAAATCTATAGTTACAGGTGAAATGGGAGAAGCAGTAGCTAAAAAATATGGTATAGAAGTTATAAATGTATTAACAGGATTTAAGAATATTTGTGCTATAGCTAATCAATATGAAGTTTCAAAAGAAAAAAACTATATCTTTGGATATGAAGAAAGTATAGGATATAATATAGGAACATTCTTGAGAGATAAAGATGGAGTAAGTTCTTCTCTTATGTTAACTGAGATGGCAGCTTACTATAAGAAACAAGGTAAAACTTTAATAGATGTTTTAAATGAATTATTTGAAGAATATGGATATTATAAAGAAAAAGGAATTTCAGTTGTTCTTGAAGGATTAGAAGGTCAAAAGAGAATTAAGAGAATGATGGTAGAATTTAGAAATATATTCCCAAGAGAAATAAAAGGAACTAAACTTGTTGAAATAACAGATTATAATATACAAGAAAAAACAAATTTAATTACTGGAGAAAAATCAAAGATTGATATAGAAAAAACAGATGCAATTAAATTTGCATATGAAGATGGAAGTTGGTATACATTAAGACCATCAGGAACTGAACCAAAAATTAAATTATACATTTATGTAAAAGATGATGTTGAATCAGTTTCAAAAGAAAAATTAGAAGTATTTGAAAAAGAAGTATTAGAAATTTTATACAGTATTAAATAGACAAAATAAAAAGGAGCTGCTAAGAAGTATTATTTTCTTTGGCAGTTCCTTTTTTATTAAAATACAAAACCTAAACTTAAACCATTTCTTATAAAGAAACCATCTATATCTACACCTTTAAATGATATAGGTATAAAAAGATGATATCCTATTTTAATGTTATTGGTAGGATAAATATACATATTAGTTCCAAATTTAAAGTAATTTTTAGAAATATCCCAACGTGAAACACCTGTTTTTTCTTCTTTTTCAAAAGTATTTTCTATATCATCAATTAAATATTTAGAATATTTAGAAATATCGATAGAACTACCAGCTGGTATATTATCAAATTCTTCGTTACCAGTTTTAGGTGCGTTTTTTGATTTTATAAGTAATCCATTTTTATCACGTTTAAAGACCATTAGTTTTATAGGTTCAGGTTCCTTATTTATACCATTTTTATTAACATATCTTGTAGCTGAAACATCTTTATAATCTATATATCTATAAATCCCTTCCCAACCTAAGAAAACATTAGATTCTAACCAACTAGTTAAATTATTTTTAATATTTATATCAAATTTTGGAGTTAATATATGTCTTGTATAATCTATATTAGTTTTGGTAATATATTCTACAGAATTTTCCATAGTTCCAGGAAATTCTTTACTTTGAGAAGGTCTAGTATGAGGATGTATCCAAGTTTTACCATCTATAGTTCCAGCATTATGGTAGAAATATTTTAAGTAATCAGTTTCTATACTATCAAAATGTATATTATCTTGAATATACCCTAAACTTATTCCCATATCTATATTATTATTAATATAGTTAAATTGAGTATTTATAATATTTTGATTTAAAATACTATTGGTGTTAATTTTAGTATCAAATCTATATCTTTTATGTAAA
>NZ_CDRRBS010000009.1:0-19640 GCF_977040545.1 Pseudostreptobacillus sp.
TACTACTATACCTAAGGTGTATTTAGATTTAGAATATGAGAATGGAAATATTTTTAATTTATTTAACACAGGTATATTAAATATTAAAAATTTAGAAATAAAAAATAGTAGAGATAAAACTATACTAAAACATAGTGAAATCTTTGATTTAAGTGATTTAAAAGTAAACTATAATCTAATTAATAAAGAAATAGACCTTAGTAATTTAGATTTAGGAAGTAAAGATAAATATAATGGTAAATTAAAACTTGATTTTATAGCTCAAATTAATAAAAATGATAAATTTGCTTCAGTTAAACTTAATTCGGATACATTAACATGGGCTGGGTTAAATATTGATGGTTTAGATGTGGATATACAAACAAATAATGAGGGTATAAACGTATCTGAAATATATTTAGAATATGAAAATAATCCACTTTTATTAGATGGTTATGTAACTTATGGATTAAATGACTATAATTTTAGATTATTAGCAAACAATTTTAATTTAAAATTTTTAGAAATTAGTGATAAAATTAAAGAATCAAGTGGTATAGTAAATGCTAATCTTTATTTTAAAAAAAATCATTTTGATGGGAATATAAATTTAGATAATCTTACTTTAAAAACTAAAGATAATATGGTAAATGTAGCTAATCTTAATTCTAAGGTTAATGTAAAAAATACTAATATTGAAATAAATGAACTAAAAGGGGATGTTAATGAAGGATTACTAGATATAAAAGGAAGAATAGAACTTCCTAGTATACCTGATAATTTTATGAAAACAAAAACTTTAGTCTTAGGAGCTATGGATATAAATTCAAATTTACGTAATGTTAGAATTAACTATGGTGATAATTTAATGTTAAGAATTACAAGTGATATTTTAGCTAAAAATAATAGAATAGATGGTAAGGTTTTAATAGAAGAAGGAAATATATATTCTATACCTAGTTTAAATAAAAAAACAGGAACCAATAAATTTAATGGATATATATCAGAGGTACTTTCACAAGTTTTAAATAATTTAGTTAATCAGTATATAGTAAACTTAAATTTAGAAACAGAAAAAAGTGTTGATGTAAATATACCATCAATGCTAGGAGTTGTTAAAAAAATTAAAGGAGAAGCTGATGGTTTAGGTAAACTTGCTATTGAAAATGGCCGTATGAGTTTATTAAGTGAATTAAATTTAGGAAATAGTACATTTGAGTTAAATGGACATGTATTTAAGGTAGAAGAAGCACATCTTAAATTAGATGGAAGTTTAGATCCTATGATTAATTTTAGAGCTATAACAGAATTAAATGATGATCAAATTGAGATAGCATTGAATGGAAAATTAAGTGATAAAAATATTAAAATTACATCTACTTTAGGTAAAAATGTAAATGAAATACTTGGTATACTTGCTTTTGATGAATCAGGAGGAATATTAAATCTTGAAAGATTAAGAGCTTCAAGTATTTTAGGTAAAGCACTTGAAACAACACTTAATAATTTGTTATTATCGTCTATAACTAATAGAGTTAGTTCAAGTTTAGGTATAAGCGACTTTAAAATTAAAACTAATTTTGATTCTAATAATACATCAAATATAGGAGATATAATAAATAATACAACAACAACAGTATATATTCAAAATAATGTTTTAAACTTTAATAATATATTCTGGAATGCTGAAGTAACTGTACCTTTTGATTTAAGTAATGTTAGAAATAAATTTAAATATAATATATGGTTTAACTATAACTTAAGAAAAGGAATATCAGCTACTACTGGTATACGTAGTTCTATTAATGATTTTAATCAAGCTACATTCTATACAGGGATAGGATATGTTAATAGATTTAATAGGTTTGGAGAATTATTTGAAGATATATCTAGTATATTTAAAAAAAGAGAAACTTTAAAAAGATAAAATCATAAGGAGGAAAATTTATGAATAAAAAAATATTAATGACATTACTTGCGATAACAAGTATAGGTTTAGCAAATTCAAAAATAACTAATATAGAGGTAACTAATTTAAGTCAATTATCTGAAGATGTTATAAAAAATGCTCTACCTATTAAAGAAGGTAATGAATATACAAATAAAGTATCAAATGATATATATTTATCACTTTTAAGAACTGGTCTTGTTCAAAATGTTAACATATATCCTACTAAAGATGGTGATAATGTTAATTTAAAAATTGTAGTTGATGAGTTACCTAATGCAAAAGCAATATATGAAAATAAATTAGAAATAGAAGCTTTAAAGGAAAAAACAGAATATTTGGTTAATAAAGTATATTTTACAGGAACTGATCAAAATTTAAATGCTTTAGTAGAAAAAAGTGGTTTAAAAATAGGGGAATATTTTTCTCCGTATGATGCTGAGGTATTAAAAAGTTTAATTATGTCAACAGGATATTTTGGTAATGTTGAATTGGATGTACATAGAAGTGCAGATGATAAGAGTGTAGATTTAGAATTTAAGGTTGTTCAAAATCCTGTTATTAAATCAGTAAAAATTACAGGTTCAAAGTTGATGGATGAAGAAACTTTAATTAAGGTTTCTAGACTTAAAGTTGGAGAAATATTAAATTTACAATTATTACGTCAAGAAACATCACCCCTATTAAAAGCTTATGCAGATAATGGATATGTTTGGGTTGGATATAAAAAACTAGATATTAGTAATGATGGAGATATAAATATTGAAATATCAGAAGCTAAAGTTTCAAAGATTGTATATGATAAAAAAGGAACTGTAAAAGATGGAGAAAGAATAGATTCTAAGGATTATAAATTAAAAACAAATGATTTTGTATTAAAAAGAAATACATACATTAAAGAGGGTGATGTATTAAATCAAAAAGCATTGGAAACAACTTTAGCTGAGTTATTTAGAACAGGACTATTTTCTAATATTAATCATGAAATAACTCAAGATATTAATAATCCAGAAAATTTAATAGTTAGAATAGTATTAACAGAAAGACCAACTACTGCAATAAATGCTAATATTTCTTATTCTACAGAAGATAGTTTATCAGGGTCTTTAAAACTTTCAGATTCTAATTTCTTAGGAAGAGAAGAAAGTTTTGATTTAACTGGAGAAGCAGGAATTAAAGGAAATTATAGTATATCACTTGGATTTAAAGATCCTTGGATACAAAATACTTCAAGAATATTAGCTGGAGGAAATATATATTTTAAAAAGACTACTACAAGAGTTAAAGATTTAGATGAATTTAAGAAAGATCCTAATCAAGATGAAGCAAAATTTGCAGAATCAATATATAATGAACCAACTGATAAACAATATGTATTTGGTATAAATGGACAAATAGGTAAGGGATTAACAAGTGATATATATTTAACTTTAACTCCAAGATTAATAAACGTATACTCTAAGAGTAGAGCGAAGGAAGAAAAAGCTCGTGTATATCAAGATTATACATTAGCCTCTATTGGTGGTGATTTAATTTATGATACAAGAGATGATAGAAATACTCCTAAAAAAGGTCTTTATGCTGATCTTTATGTAGAAGGTGGATATATCTTTAGAGAAAAATCATTAAAATTAAATAAAGGAAGACCTATAGAAATTACAGATAAAGATGGTAAAGGAACAGGTGAATATGAAAAATACAAACCTAGAGCATACGCTCTTACAACATTAGATTTAAGAGCATATCATCCAGTATATAAGAGTAGTAACTCAATGGCATATAGATTACTTGCAACTTATGCACATGATAATACACCAGTGGGACAATTAGCTGTAGTAGGAGATGGAATAACTTTAAGAGGACTTCCTAATTCAGTTTCAAGTAACAAATATTCTGTTACATTTACTGCAGAAAATAGAACATATTTTAATGATTATTTACAAGGAGTATTATTCTATGATGCAGGAATAGCAGAAAATATTAAAATTGAGGGTACTAATAAATTGAAATTTGTAAATAATATAGGGTTAGGTGCAAGAATTAATACTCCTATTGGAGTAGTTAGACTTGATTATGCTTGGAATCTTGAAAAAGGTAAAAAACCAACAGGTAAATTTAATTTTGGATTTGGGCAAACTTTCTAAAAAGACATTAAAGGTAGATGAAAATCTACCTTTTTATTTTCAATTATTGAAAATTGATTTCTAAAAAACTATATTTTTTTAAAAATAGAAGTATACTATTATTAATAATAAAAAGGAGATGGTTTTTATGAAAAAAATTTTTACATTACTACTTATTGGTATGATTAGCATGGCTTATACTGAAAAAAATGAAAAAGTTTATAGTAAAATCTTAAATAAAGATGTGGATGTAACACTTACACTGCCTAGTTCATACGAAAAAGGTAAGGATTATCCGGTAATATATACATTAAATGGGTGGTCTGGTAATAATAGAAATTTCCCTGATAAAATGAATATAGGAGAATTATCAGATAAATATGATATTATTTATGTATCTCCGGATGGTGGATATGATACGTGGTATATTAGTAATGAAAATTTTATATCTAATGAATTGATTAAATATATTGATGGTAAATATAAAACAGATAAAAAACGTGAAAAAAGAGCAATAACAGGATTAAGTATGGGTGGATTTGGAGCTTTTTATTTAGGGATTAAGCATAAAGATATATTTGGTAATATTGGATCAATGAGTGGTGGAGTTAATCCTCAAGAATATAAATATAATTGGGGTATAATGAAAACTATAAATTCTAATTGGGAAGATTATAACATTAAAGATATAGCACATTCTTTATTAGGGTCAAAAACTAATATAATATTTGATTGTGGTATCTCAGATTTCTTTATAGAACCTAATAGAGAATTACATAAAAAATTGTTATCTTTAAATATCGAACATACATATATGGAAAGACCAGGAAATCATTCTTGGGTTTATTGGAGAGATTCTATAAAATATCAAACATTATTCTTTAATGAGAATTTTAGAAAGTAGGTATAAATATGAAAAAAATTTTAATGACTTCAATGTTAATAGCTGGAATTTTATCTTTTTCATTTCAATTTGAAAAGCAATTTCCTATAGAAAAGGGATTTGATGATTCGGTTTTAACTAATCAAATGTATGAATTTAAGTCTTATTCTAAACAAGGTTATTTACTTTTAAATTATAAAGAACTTAAAAAAGTAGATATATATATAAATGGTAATAAATTAGATACAACTTCATTAAAAGGAGAAGGAAGTAAAAAAGTAGATATATCTAAGTATACCAAAGATGATAAAAATATTATTCAAATTACACAATTAGATGGGAAATTAGATGTTAAAATACCTTATCCAGAAATTACAAAAGGGAAAGGAGATTTTAATAATGAAGCTATTAAATTCTTTGATGAATTTTTAGAAGCAGAAGTAAAAGCTGGTATGCCAAGTGCACAAATAGCAGTTGTTAAAAATGGTAAACTTGAATATGCTAAGAGTTTTGGGTATGTTAATAATTATGATAAGGAAGGAAATCAATTAAAAGATAGAATTAAAGTTACAAATGAAACTATTTATGATTTAGCTAGTAATACTAAAATGTATGCAACGAATTATGCTATACAAAAATTAGTTTCTGAGGGTAAATTAAGTATAAATACATATGTTAAAGATATATATCCTGAGTTTAAAGGTAAATGGAAAGAAAATGTTCAGGTAGGAGATATATTAAAACATCAAGCTGGTTTTCCTGCAGACCCACAATATTTTAATGACAAATATGATAAAGACGACGGTATACCTAATGGTAAAAATGATTTATATGCCATAGGTAAGGAAAATGTTTTAGATGCAATTATGAGAACACCTTTAATATATGAACCTAAAACATCTACTAAATATTCAGATGTAGACTATATGTTATTAGGTTTTATAGTTGAAAAAATAAGTGGGCAAGATTTAGATGTTTATTTAAAAGAGAATATATATGATAAATTAGAGCTTACTCATACAATGTTTAATCCTTTAGAACATGGTATATTTAAGGAAAAAATAGCAGCAACTGAATTAAATGGGAATACTCGTGATAATTCAATTGATTTTATAAATGCTCGTAAAGAAACAGTTTGGGGAGAGGTTCATGATGAAAAAGCATTTTATTCAATGAAGGGTGTTTCAGGACATGCGGGATTATTCTCTAATGCTATAGAGGTTGCAAAGTTAGCACAAATAATGGTAAATCAAGGTGGTTATGGAGAAAATAAATTCTTTAATAGAACTACATTGGATAATTTTATTAAACCTAAAGATATAAATGCAAGTTTTGGATTAGGTTGGAGAAGACAAGGTGACTACATCTATAGATGGGCATTTTCTCCACTTGCTGAAAAAGATACTATAGGGCATACTGGATGGACTGGAACATTAACAGTTATAGAACCTAATCAAAATATAGTAATAGTATTATTAACTAATGCTAAAAATTCAGCAGTAATAGATAAAATTAAAAAACCTAATGATTTTTATGGAAATCATTTTTATACAACAAATTATGGAGCTATATCTGCAATGTTAATAGATGCATTTAGCAATAAAATTAATAAAGGCGATTATACTAGAATGAATTCTATTTTATCTGATTTAATTGAAACTAAGTATAGATTGATTACAAGTGATGATAATTATAGAACTAAATCTGATGTAAATGAAACATTAAGTTTGATTAATTTACATAAAAAAAGAAATAAAGGAAAAATTTCTGATAAATATATGGAAATGATAAAGGTTTTAAGAGATTTAGAAGTTAAATAAAAAATTATTTATACCCCTTTTAAGGGGTATTTTAATTTAAAAAAATCTTGCAATATTTAACTCTATTTGGTATACTATTAATAACAAAATATAAGGCTTTTAACGCCTTTCAAACACAATATATTGTGTTTGATTAGAATAGAGGATAAATAATGAAAGTAGTAAAAAGAGATGGTAGAGAAGTAGAATTTGATGCTAATAAAATAAAGGTTGCTATAAGAAAAGCAAATAATGAAGTAGATATCATTGAAAGAGTTTCTGAAGAAAAAATTGATAATATTGTACAAGATATTGTTGAAAAAGGAATAAATAATGTAGAAGATATACAAGATTTTATAGAAAAAAATCTTGTTGAATTAGGATTGTATAAATTATCTAAAAAGTATATAGTGTATAGATATACTAGATCTTTAGTTAGAGAGGCTAATACTACTGATGAATCGATTTTATCTCTTGTAAAAAATTCTAATAAGGAAGTTGGAGAAGAAAATTCAAATAAAAATTCATCTGTAGCTTCTACTCAACGTGATTTAATAGCAGGTGAAGTAAGTAAAGATTTAACTCGTAGAATATTATTACCTAAAAGAATAAGTGATGCTCATAATAATGGTATTTTACATTTTCATGATTCTGATTATTTCATTCAAAATATTTTTAATTGTTGTTTAGTTGATATTAAAAATATGTTTGAATATGGTACAGTTATGAATGGTAAACTTATAGAAACCCCTAAAAGTTTTCAAGTTGCATGTACTGTAATGACACAAATTATAGCTGCAGTTGCTAGTGGACAATATGGTGGTCAAAGTATAAATATTAGCCATTTAGGTAAGTATTTAAGATATAGTAGAGATAAGTATTATAATAGATATAAAAAAGAGTTTTCAGAGTTAAATGAAGAAATGATAAATAGATTAGTTGAAGAAAGAATAAAAGAGGAATTAAGAAGTGGGGTACAAACTATACAATATCAAATTAATACTCTTATGACAACTAATGGACAATCTCCTTTTGTTACTTTATTTTTAGATATAGATAGTGAAAAAGAATATCAAGATGAAGTTGCATTGATAATAGAGGAAATATTAAAACAAAGATATGAGGGAATAAAAAATGAAGAAGGAGTTTATGTGACTTCAGCATTTCCTAAATTAGTGTATGTTTTAAATGAAGATAATATATTTAAAGGTGGTAAATATGACTATCTTACTGATATAGCAATAAAGTGTTCAAGTAAAAGAATGTATCCAGACTATATTAGTTCAAAAATAATGAAAGAAAATTACGAAGGTAATGTATTTTCTCCTATGGGATGTAGATCATTTTTATCTCCTTATAAAGATGAAAACGGAGAATATAAATTTGAAGGAAGATTTAATCAAGGAGTAGTAAGTCTTAATTTAGTTCAAATAGCACTACTTAGTAAAACAGAAGAAGAATATTTTAAATTATTAGAAGATAGATTAGATTTATGTTTTGAAGCTTTAATGATGAGACATAATAGGCTTAAGGGTACACTTTCTGATATATCACCTATACATTGGCAATATGGAGCGATAGCGCGTCTTAAAAAAGGAGAAAAAATAGATAAATATTTAATGGATGGTTATTCTACAATCTCTTTAGGATATATAGGTATATATGAAGCTACTAAATTGATAACAGGAGAGACTCATACTACTGAAAAAGGTAGAACTTTTGCAATAAAAGTTATGAAAAAATTAGAAGATACAGTTAATAAGTGGAAAAAAGAAACTGGTATAGGGTTTGGGCTTTATGGAACACCAGCTGAAAGTTTATGTTATAGATTTGCAAAAATAGATAAAGAAAAATTTGGAAGTATAAAAGATATTACAGATAAAGGTTATTATACAAATTCTTATCATGTAGATGTTAGAGAAGAAATAAATATTTTTGATAAATTTAAATTTGAATCAGAATTTCAAAAAATTTCAAGTGGTGGAGCAATATCATATGGTGAGATACCAAATATGAGTAAAAATTTAGAAGCCCTTAAGGAAGTTGTTAAATATATATATGATAATATACAATATGCTGAATTTAATACAAAGAGTGATTATTGCCACATTTGTGGATTTGATGAAGAAATAATAATAAATTCTGAAAATCAATGGGAATGTCCTCAATGTCATAATAAAGATAAATTAAAAATGAATGTAATAAGAAGAACATGTGGTTATTTAGGAGAAAATTATTGGAATGAAGGTAAAACTCGTGAAATAGGGAAAAGAGTATTACATTTATGAGACTTTCAAGTATAAAAAAAACTGATGTCGCCAATGGACCTGGAATAAGAGTAAGCATATTTGTTAGTGGATGTAGACATTTATGTAAAGGGTGTTTTAATAGTGATATTTGGGATTTTAAAAAAGGGGAAGAATTCACTGAAAATGATATTGAGGAAATACTATGCTTGGCAGGGAAGGAATATATACAAGGGGTGACACTTCTTGGAGGTGAACCTCTTGATCCTATGAATACTAAAGGAATATTAAAAATAGTTAAAAGTTTAAGAGAAAAACTTCCGAATAAGGATATATGGTGTTTTACAGGATTTATGTATGAATATATACGTGATGTTATGATTCCTATATATCCTGAAATAGGAGAGATATTATCTTTAGTTGATGTGTTGATAGATGGTCGTTTTGAAATAGATTATTTAGATTTAAAATTAAAATTTAGAGGTTCAAAAAATCAAAGAGTAATAGATTTGAGAAAAACTGAAAAAAGTAAAGAAATAGTATGGGCTCTTCCTCCAGAAGATGGTATTGACAAATATGTAGAACTTAAGGATAGGGAATTAATGGAGAAGAGTTTAGATAGAATTATTAGAAAAGGGTTTCAAAGATAAAAATCTAAGAAACCCTTTTTTTTATTTTAATATTGAATATTATTTACAAAATAGCTTATTTTTATATCAGATGATAACATTTGAGATACAGTACATTTATCTTTTACATACTCTACTATTTTATTTACTTCATCATTTTCAACATCTTTATTGATATTGATACGAACTTCTATAGTAAAATCATCAACATTAGTATCCACTTCAGTTTCTATAACAATTCCATCAAATTTGTTAACAATGCAATATCCTCTAACACACATAGTTACACAACCACTAAGTGCTGATGATAATACTCCAACTGGAGTTGTTCCAAATCTTTTTTTTCTGTCCATAGTATAGCTAAATCCATCTGTGTTTGAATTAACTAACCATCCTGCTTCTGATAATGCTTTTGTTTTATACATATTTTATCTCCTCCTTATTGTTCTTTTTTAAATTTAATATAAGAATATATATATATTAAAGTTAAGAATATGAATAATATAATTCCATATATTTTGAATTGTAAGAAAACTGTTATTGTCCATCTAAATATAGGCGATTCTAAACAATAATAACTTACGAGTTGTGTTGCTTTAATATCAAGTTGTGAAAATGTTTTGGTAACATCTGTTATTGCAGGTGCAAAGAAACTAGAAATAATGAAGTAAAAAGGACTAAAAATAGTTGATAAAATTAAAGCCTTTAAAATATTTCTATTTGCAACTATTATAGCAGGTACGACAACCATAGTATTTACTAAACCAGGAAGTGGTAGTATACTACTTAATCCAAGTTTAGAAAGTATGATAGCTAATACCAAAGTTATGGGTATTAATAATACTGATACTATCCAAAGTTCATGTACTCCTGAAAGAACAGTCCAATCTAATCCTATATAAATATCTCTACCTTCATATTTTTTTTCCATATATCTTTTTGCATATTGAGATACTGGAGTTAAAGATTTTACAAATAAGAAGGAAACAGTAGGTAAAAGTACAAGAGTAGTTGCGAGTTTTATAGCTATTTCCACACTATCTTTTATAGAATATCCAGCAAATACTGCAAGAACAAGTCCTATAAGTGCTCCCATTACAGCATCTTCAGAAAGAATTCCGATTTTTTTCTTTATATGTTCTAAATCAAAATTACTTTCACGAATAAATTTAATTTTATCTAAAATATCATTTATTGGCTTCATAAAAGCTGCTTCTATAATACAAGCATTAGTAGTTACAGTTCTTGGAATGCCCGACATTTCTTCCATACGATGCGCTAAAGATTCTGCAGTTTTAAGTTCTAGTATAATATGAACTATGGCAGCTATAAATCCTAGTATAGTTGATCCGGTAAGTATAGAAACTAAAGCTGCAGTAAATATTTTCGTCCATACATTAAAGATATCAACATTTAATATATTTGTAAAATGAAAATGAATCATAAATATATTAATTAATATTTGTAAAGGAAACATAATAATAGAGTATTTCCAAGCAAAAGCAACAGCAACCATAGGTGAAAATCCAAGATCGATTACATTTAAAGTAATTCCTGTATTTTTAACAAAATCTGTTGCAACAGGACTTATAGTTTCAAACATAAATCCTACAACTACATTTATTGAAGTGAATGCAACTGCAAGCATAAGTGCAGAAAAAATAGCATCTTTGAATTTCATTTTAACAATTAATCCTATTATTACAATAATAATAGGTAAAAGTATAGTAGGTCCAAGACCTAAAAATTGTGATAACAATTGAAACATTTTATCTCCTAATTATTTTTTGTATAGTGAAATTATAATTCAAAGGAAGATATAAGTCAAGAGATAAAAGTTAATTGAAAAAAGTAATGAAATATAATATAATAAATTTATATAGAAAGAGGGGATTTAATATATATGAAAAAACTAATAATATTTAGTAGACATGGATTGAGATATCCATTATTAAAATATGAAAGTATGCAAGGAATAATAAGTAAAAAAGATGTAAATTGGGATTTTGAAGAAGGAATGTTAACTGAAAAAGGTGAAATTTTAGAATTCAAAATGGGTATATTTTTAAGAAAATATATAGAAAAATTTGGTAAAAAATTTAAAAAAATAGAGTTTAGTTCAAATTCTATAAAAAGAACAGTAGCTACGGCAAAGATACTTGCAACCTCTATGTTTCCGTATAGAGAAATAGAAGTAAAATTTAAAGATAAAACTTTTTCTACGATGGAAAAAGATTTTAATATATATTTAGATAGTTTAGATATAAATAAGGAGAAACTAAAAAAACTTGATTATAGGTTAAAACCACAATATGAAAGACTTGAAAAAATATTAAATATAGAAGATGGGACTTTTTTAAATATTGGTTCTAATATAAAAATTGGAGAAAATGGATTTTTAATGTCTGATGGGGCCTTTAAAATTGCAACAGATATAGTTGACATGTATATTTTAAAGTATTTTGAAGGCTTTAAAGAACAAAATATATTTAAAAGTGATAATTTTTATAAAGATTTAGAATATATATCTGAAATAAAGGATAGTCTTTTAGATACAATATTTGGAGATTTGGATTATATAAATGATAGTCCAACTGAAATTACAAAACTTATACAATCAAAAATTAATAGTGAAACAGATCTTGATGTTATAGTAGGTCATGATTCTAATATAGCAACAATTTTTGCTAAATTAGGGATAAATTTAGATTATAAAATATTAGAAAAATATCCTATAGGTGCAAAGTTATTGTTTAAAGTATATGATGATAATTCTTTTGATTTAGAATTAATATATTATAAACCTGAAAGTATAAGAAATATGAATAATGATAATCCAGTTATAGTAAATTTAGGAGAAAGGTTAAAATTTTAATATTAAAATTATGAAAGAACTAATTGTATTTCTATCTTTTTTCGTGTTATTTTCGTGTGGAAATAAAACAAGTATTGATATAGAAGAAAAAGGATATAAAGAAAATAAAAAAATAGAATTAAATTTAGAGAAAAAAGAAAAGTTGAATGTTATAGATGATAATGAAAGTAAAGATAATGTAGAAAAAATATTAGAAGAAAAAGAAGAACCACAAGTTGAAGAAGTTAATAAAGAATTAATATCTCCAGTATTTGATGATATACAAGAGATAGTAGATGAAAATGGGGAATATATATATTATTCAAATAAATTAAATAGAAATATAACTTCAAATGATATATTTAGAAATAGATATAAATATATAATAAAAAGTATAGATTCAAATATAGATTTAAGTAATGTAGATTTTTCAAAGTTTAAAATTGAAAATGATAAAATAGTAGTAGGTAAAGATAAAAAAATTAATTTGGAATATAATAAATTTAAGAGAGTATTTAAAGGGGGTATAGGAATACCATCTATATATGAAGGAGAAATTTTAGATACTAAAAAAAGACCTATTGACTCAAATAAAAAACATATAGCATTTACATTTGATGATGGTCCAGGTAATAAAAACCATGTATTAATAAGAGAAGTATTTAATAAATATGATGAACGTGCTACTTTTTATTTTGTGGGACTTAACGTTAAGAAAAATCCTAAGATGGTATTACAAACTTATTTAGATGGTCATGAAATTTCAAATCACACTTATGATCATAAAAATCTTTCTAAGATAAGTAGAGCTCAAATAATAGATGAAATATTAAAAACTGATGATTTAATATATTCTATTATTGGAGATGAAAATAAAAATGTAAGACCTCCTTATGGTGCATATAATTCTAATGTAGTTGAAATACTTGGTGGAAAAACTAATCTTATTTTATGGAATGTAGATTCAGAAGATTGGAAAAATAGAAATAAAGATGTTATAATATCTAGAGTTTTAGATAAAGTTAAAGATGGAGATGTAGTTCTTTTTCATGATCTTTATCCTGAAACATATGAGGCTATAAAATATATGGTACCTATATTGAAAAATAGAGGATTTCAATTTGTAACTTATTCAGAATTAAAAGAAATAAAAGGAAGAAGGTGATATAATTGGAAATATATATATGGTTATTATTGTTTGCTGTTTTATCAGTTATAGAAATTTTGACTATTAATTTAGTAACTATATGGTTTGCTTTATCTGCGCTTATAGTATTTTTATTAAATTTAATTTTTGGTAAATTAGAATCAAGTTCTATAATATTTTCGGCACTTTCAATGTTATTCTTGATATTATTAAAACCTATATTTAAAAAATATTTTGAAAATATTAATGAAACAAGAGTAGGTGATATTGGTGCAGAAGTTATTATAGTAAAAATAGAAAATGATGAATATGTAGTAAAATATAAAGGTGGGAAATGGCAGGCAATTTCTAAAAATAAATATGAAGTAGGAGATAAAGTTAAAATAATTTCTTTTGAAGGGAATAAAATAATAATATAGGAGGAAGAAAGATGATTTTAGGTATTTTATTAGTAATAATAATTTTATTAGTTACAACTGGTATAAGAATAGTACCAGAAGCACAAGTTTATGTTGTTGAAAGATTAGGGAAATATTCAGGAGTATTAAATTCTGGACTTAATTTTATAAATCCTTTTATAGATAGAATTTCTAAAAAGGTAACATTAAAAGAACAAGTTGTAGATTTTGATCCTCAAGGTGTAATTACTAAAGATAATGCAACTATGCAAATAGATACAGTTGTATATTTTCAAATAACAGATTCTAAGTTATATACTTATGGAGTAGAAAGACCATTAGCTGCTATAGAAAATCTAACAGCTACGACTTTGAGAAACATAATAGGGGATATGACTGTAGATGAAACTCTTACAAGTCGTGATACAATAAATAGTAAAATGAGATCAGAACTTGATGAAGCTACAGATCCTTGGGGAATTAAAGTAAATAGAGTTGAGTTAAAGAGCATAATACCTCCAACTGAAATAAGAGTTGCAATGGAAAAAGAAATGAAGGCAGAACGTGAAAAAAGAGCCAAGATATTAGAAGCACAAGCTCAAAAAGAAAGTGCTATATTAGTAGCAGAAGGAGAAAAAACTGCAAGTATTTTAAGAGCTGAAGCTGAAAAAGAAGTTAGTATAAAAGAAGCAGAAGGTAGGGCTGAAGCTATACTTAAATTAAAACAAGCTGAAGCAGATGGATTGAAAATATTAAATGAATCTAGTCCGAATAAAGAAGTGTTAACCTTAAGATCTCTTGAAAGTTTAGAAAAAGTTGCAAATGGGAATGCTACTAAAATATTTATACCAAGTGAATTACAAAATTTGACTTCTTTACTTGCTGCAATTAGAGGTGTTAAATAGAATTGTTATATATAAAGTGCAATAAAATTATTGCACTTTTTAGTATATATTTAAGTAATAATTGGGTAATTTGATTTATAATTTAAAATATGTTAAAATACATTATATTCTAATTATAGAATAAATGGAGGTAAAGATGAATAAAATATTTAAAATATTTTTATTTTTATTTTTACCCACAATGATCTTTGCAGGAGCTAGTACGGAAGATATAATTTCTGTAATAAATCCTGAAAAAAAATATTTAGCTTCAATTATAGAAGATGAAGCAAAAAGTCAGAATGTAAATGTTGATTTAGTAATTGCAATTTTTTTAAGAGAATCACAATTTGAAAATTTAAATCCTAATTATTCTAATGCTGTTGGAATAGGACAAATTACTCCAGCTGCTTTTAAAACTGGTTTAATTAAAAGTGGTATAAGGAATGAAGAATATTTGAAAATTTTAAATGATGATTTTCAAGGGGATATAACAGCTATGAGAAAAAATGAGAAGTTAAATATAAAAGCTTCAATAGGTTTTTTGAAATGGCTATTAGATTATTATAATAACGATATTGGTGTAACAACTTTATCGTACAATACTGGTATTGGTAATGCTAATGCTATGTTAAATAATGGTAAAAATAAAGTAGAGGTTAAAGTAACACAAACTACATGGGATCAAGGAATACACTATGTATATGATGTAAGTGAAAAAGTTAAGATAATAGAAAAAGTTAGAGAAAATAATATTAATTCATTAACTAATTATGATTTAAAATTATTGAAAAATGGAATTGATAATTTTGAAAATTCTGACTATAATTGGTTAAATTCTTTAACATATCTTAATGAATTTGATAAACAAGAAAAATCTAAAACTGCTGAAAATAAATATATAGATACAAATACAACTATAAGCAGGGAAGATATTAAAAATTCTATGACTACGTTAGTTGCAGGATTATTGGTGATATATTATATGAAACCTTGGAAAAAAAGAGGAGAATATATTGAGTTTTATCAAGTATAAGATCATTAGTGGGTAGTACGAGAATAAGCTTTAGTATGATTTGGAGTTTAACTAAAAGTTAACCATTATAAAAAAGAGGTATAACCTCTTTTTTTATTTAATCACTTTCTATTTCATTTTCTTCAAATTCAGTTTTTTGTTTGAATGCAAATGGTAAATACATTAATATTATTGATAATGTAAATAGAGAGATGAATAATATTTGATATAACCAAAATGGTTTTATAAAATTAATTGCAGATATGATATAATCACTAGTATACATATAATTAGTTTTGAATATATAGTTCCATACGAATGATAAAGAAATTAAACCAAAATATCCTATAATTGCAGTTTTAAACCCTTTATATGTAATTCTTTCATCAAGATGAATGAATCCAAATAATACAGCAAATATTTCAAAAAAATGTGTTGCCATAAATACATGAGGATAAAATGCAGTTCTATATATACCTAATCCAGGTAATAATACTGCAAGTATTGCACCTGAAAACCAAAAGTAAACTATATTAAAAAATACTCTTTTCTTTGTAATGTAATAAATACCTGCAAAAACAAGGGAAGCATTACATAAATGGAAAGGCATTGTATCATACCAAGGTGATTTTTCAAGAAATATTCTATAAATAGAATCACCAATTTTTGTAAATAACATAAGATATCCTAAAAAAGTTACATATCTTCCTTTTTCGTATCCTTTAAATATATAAGGTATTAATAATAAAATTGTAATAATTATAATCCATATAAGTAAATCATGAATATGCTCTGGAGAAAAATATACTAATTCATATTGTCCTTGAGTAAATAAATTCATTATTTATCACCACCTTTTTTATTGAATAAGGCAATAAGTATAGCAATATCGTTATATGTAACTCCACTTATTCTTTGTGCCTGACCTATGTTTTTAGGTTTTGAATAATTTAAACCACTTATAGCTATATTTGAGAGACCTTTAGCAGATTCGTAATCAAAGTCAGAAGGTATTTCAATACTTTCAAGTCTTTTCATTTTTTCAATTTGATTACGTTCTCTTTCTATAAATATTCTATATTTAGCTTCTATTTCTATTTGTTCTTTTGCAATATCTGGCAAATATTTTGTATCTATAAATTTAGATAAATTATCATAATTGATTTCTTTACGTCCTAAAAAATCAAATGCATTCATAACATTAGTATGTGAAGCATTTTTATCAATTTCTTTAAGTTTATTATTTGTTTCTATACTAGGATATATTTTTAATTCTTTTAATCTCTGAATTTCTTCTTTCATAATATTTATATTTTCTTCAAGTTCAGATATTTTTTCTTTAGGAAGAAGTCCAATTTCTTTAGCTTTATCTAAAAGTCTTATAAATACGTTATCTTGTCTTAATGTAAGTCTATATTCTGCACGAGAAGGTAGTACCCTATAAGGTTCAGGAGTTTCTTTATTTATTATATCATCTATTAAAACTCCTATATATCCTTCATCTCTAGATATTATAATAGGTTCAAGATTATCTATTTTTCTTACAGCATTAACTCCAGCTATAAATCCTTGAGCAGCTGCTTCTTCATATCCACTTGTACCGTTTATAGTACCGGCTTGAAATAAGTTTTCTATTATTTTAGATTCTAAAGAAAAATTAAGTTGGTATGCAGGGATAAAATCGTATTCTATAGCATATCCATATCTTAATATTTTAGCTTTTTCAAGTCCTTTAATAGTACGTATAAGTTTTTCTTGTGCGAAAGGTGGCATAGCTGTAGTGAAACCATTTACATATATTTCATCACTTTCTATAGATTCTTGTTCTAAGAAAATTTGATGATCTGTTTTATCAGGAAAATTCATAATTTTTCTATCTAAAGAAGGACAGTGACGAGGCCCTTTAGTATTTACAACACCTGTTACTATAGGAGAGTATTTTAATAATTCTTGTCCAACTTTAATAGTTTCTTTTGTTGTAAAAGTAAGCCAAGTTTCTAATGGCTTTTCAACTTTTGCTTTAGTTAAATAAGAAAAATATCTAGGTTTATCTTCACCTTGTAATTTTTCAAGTTTATCTATATCTATACTTTTTTTATCTATACGTGGTGGAGTTGCTGTTTGATATCTTTCCATATATATACCATATTTAGTTAGGTTATCAGGAAGTGAATTACTTGCTTTTTCTCCTTGTCTACCAGCAGAATATTTAACATCACCTATTACATATTGTCCATTTAAAAATGTACCAGTACATAAAATTACAGCTTTTGCACCATATTCTATACCTAGATTATCTATAACTCCTATAACTTTTTTATTATCCAAAATCAAATCTTCTATCATTCCTTGTATAACATCTAGATTTTCTTGTTTTTCTATTAATTCTCTCATTTTAATTCTATACCAGTATTTATCAGCTTGTGCTCTTGTAATTTTAGCAGCTAATCCTTTAGTATGATTTAAATTTTTAAGTTGTAGATTATATTTATCTATGTGCATTGCCATTTGACCACCAAGCATTCCAATTTCACTTACGATATGTGATTTTCCTGGACCACCTATTGCAGGGTTACAACTCATCATAGCTATATTGTCAAGATAAATTGTAAAAAGTGCTGTTTTTTTACCTAGTCTTGCACAAGCTAGTGCTGCTTCAACACCAGCGTGACCTGCACCCACTATTATAACATCATAATTTTGTTTCATTTCTCCTCCTTTAAAGAGTTAAACTTTTTTCTTCTGATATAAAAATACCTAAATTTTCATCTACGCATTGTTTTATATATCTATTGTCTGATATATTTAATAAATTTGTAAAATTATCAATTCTATTTCTATCAATAAGTATAGAAATTTCTGTATTTTCAAATCCTGTTAACATATCAAAATCCCCCATACTATCCCCAGCCACTATTATTGGGTCTTTATTGTATTTTTTTTTAAGTATATTTTCAATTATTATTTTTTTATCTAAACTAGTAATTCTTAATTCGTTTTCATCGAGTAAACCAGTGAAAATATTATTGGTATTAGTTATTTTTTTTGCATATATTTTTGAAATATATTTTTTTAAAGGTTTAAGTACAGCTTCAACAACTTCTAAAGTGGATGCAGATATAACATATACATCAATATTATTGTCGTGTAATTTTTTTATTAATTCACTCATTTCATCTGTAATTTTAAGTCCTAATTTATATGTAGAAATATTATCTTCATATATCCAGTTTTCGATTCCAAATTCAGAATTATTATGGTATTTTATGGATTCATCAATTAATTTTTGTAATTCCTCATAACTCATATTTTTATATGAAAAGAATATATTTAAATCAAATTTATCATATTTAAAATATAGATATTCTACAAATTCTGAAAAATTTGATAAAAATTTTAAATATTCCATACTATTTATATCTTCGTAATAAGCATTTTTAAATATATTACAAAAATTATTTATTATTTCGGTTTCTTGAGGAAATTTATTATTTAAAAATTTTTTTAATTCAATAGGTGTAATTTTAAATTTTTTAAATTTTAATAAATAATGTATTAATGCAAATTGTATATCATTCATAAGAATGGTATTATCACAATCAAATACTGCATAATTACCTGAATTTTTATATTTTTCAATTACTTCGTTTATTCTATTTTCTAATTTTTTATTCCACATTTTATTTCTCCCTTTTTATATTATACAATAAAAGTTTTTTAAATTCAAATTACTAG
>NZ_CDRRBS010000010.1:0-18151 GCF_977040545.1 Pseudostreptobacillus sp.
TTGACTTCTTTTCTTGTCTTTCACAGTTGTTTGTTTGCTTTTCTTATTTCTTATCTCATTGTCCTTCCACTCGGTCTCCCTCGTGGACAATATCTATATTACCATATCTTATCTCTTATTGTCAACTACTTTTTTTGAATTTTTTTAAATTTTTTTATTTTTTTCTTATAATCCTTTATTTATGCTATGTCTAATTTCAAAATATTTTTAATTTTTGAATTTTATAATAAAATAAAACTCATAATTAAATAAATTTTAACTATGAGTTTTAATTTTTTCTATTTTATATAGGCATAAGATAAATCAGTAATATTGCCTATCGGTATATTTAATATTCCTTTAATTTTAGGATTTACATATTGATTTTCCACTGAAAAATACAATGGAGAAACTATAATATTTTCAAGAAGCATTTTTTCTGCTTCATGTAATTTTTTACTTCTATCATTTAAACTATTTTTTGATTCATCTATTAATTTTTGATATTCTTTTTGATTAAATACATCAATTTTTTTGTCTTTATAATAAAATCTATCTAATATTGCCAAAGGATCCCTATACTTAGGAGACCATGTATTCAATGCAATATCATATTTATTTTCCTTAATCAATGATAATCTTTCTTTAAACGGAACAGTTTTTATTTTTACTTCTATTCCTAAATTAGTTTGTAATTGATTTTGAATAAACTGTGCTTCTTTAATTTCTATAGGAGTATTCCCCGTTAATAACTCTAAAGATATATTCTCCAAATTTAATTCTTTCTTTGCAATTTCTAATTCATTTTTAGCATTATCAAGATCAAAATCTATTATTTCATAATCCATTTTATAACCTAAAATATCACTTACTAAATTTTTGGCAATTTTTGAGCCATCTTTTTTAACTACATCTATATATTCTGTTCTATTTATACCTTCCGATATTGCTTTTCTCATGTGTAAATTTTTAAGTGTAGAATTTGAAAATAAATTATAGTCTATATACCATATTCTCCCATCATAATATTTATTAACATTATCACCTAATAATTCTACATCTACACGAGATATATCTATATCCCCATTTTTAATTAAATTATTTACAACTGAATAATCATTGAAATATACATATTTAATATTTTTTATTTTAACATCTTCATTTCTCCAATAATTTGGATTTTTAGTAATCAATAAATCTTGTTCATTAGTTTCTTTTATCATATATGGCCCATTAAATTTATTCTCAATATATGGAGCAGACAATGGTAGTGTTAAAAGTGAAAGAAAATACGGAACATCCTCATTTAACTCAAACACTAATTTTCCATCTATAACTTTAATTCCTAATTCTTCTTTAGAAACTTTACCTTCATAATACTCTTTTGCATTATTTATAACATAAAGCATTTTAGCATATTGAGATAATTCTTTTTTATCTAAAACTCTTAAAAATCCATTATATACATCTTCTATAGTTATACTTGTTCCATCAGAATATTTTAAACCATCTTTAAGTACAAAAATATATGTATTATCTAATTTCTTATACTCTTTTGCCATACCTAAATCTAATTTCCCATCTTTATCATATCTCATAAGACCTTCATATAAACTATTTGAAACTTGAAGTGATATATTATCACTAAATTTATGTGGATCTAAACTCTTTGGAGCTGAAAATATATTATACACAATTACATTTTCATTATTATTCCCAGAACATGAAAATATTAAAAATATAAATAAAAAAACACTAAATAATTTCTTCAATACTACTCACCTAATTCCTTTTTTAATTCTTCAACTTTATCCAATCTTTCCCAAGGAACATCTATATCCTTTCTCCCTATATGACCTAAAGCTGCTAAATCTTGATATCTAAAACTCGGATTTCTTAGAGAAAGGGTTTTTTCAATTCCTCTTGGTGTCAAATCAAAAATCTTTGATACAACTTCAGCTATTCTATCTTCCGATATATTTGAAGTTCCAAATGTATCTACACGTATAGATGTTGGTTCAACAACACCAATTGCATAGGATAATTGAACTTCACATTTATCTGCAATACCTGCTGCAACTATATTTTTAGCTATCCATCTCGCAGCATAAGCAGCTGATCTATCTACTTTAGAGGTATCTTTACCTGAAAAAGCTCCTCCTCCATGTCTAAAATAACCACCATAAGTATCAACTATTATTTTTCTACCTGTAAGACCTGTATCACCATGTGGACCTCCAATAACAAATCTTCCAGTTGGATTTATATAAAATTTTTCTACTTCAGATATATCTCTATCATATTCATTTAATGCAGGTGCTATAACCTTTTCTTTTATTTCTTTTTCAATTTGTTCTCTACTTACTTCTTCATCATGTTGAACAGATACAACTATTGTATCTATACCTAATATATTATCATTTTCATCATATTTAAGTGTTACTTGAGCTTTAGCATCTGGTCTTGCCCAACTTAAAACTTTACTTCTTGTAAGTTCTGTTAATTTCATTATTATATTTCTAGCAAGTGTTAAAGCAAGAGGCATTAATTCTTCAGTTTCTTTAACTGCTCCTCCAAACATTATACCTTGATCTCCGGCACCTCCTACATCTACACCTTGTGATATATCTGGAGATTGTGAATGTATCATATTAACCACACCACAATCATAATCAAACCCAAGACCTGGAACATACCCTATTTCTCTTATTTTATTTCTAACTAAACTTTGTATATCTATATATGTTTTAGTAGTTATTTCTCCCCCAACTAAAACAAATCCAGTCGTAGCAAATGTTTCACAAGCAACTCTTGAATTTTCATCATCTTTTAAACAAGCATCAAGTACTGCATCTGAAATTTGATCACATATTTTATCAGGATGACCCGGTGATACAAATTCAGAAGTAAAATATCTTATAGCCATATTTTATTTCCTCCTAATCTATACTTTTTCTTCCTTCCAAAGATTGAGACAGTGTTGCACTATCAGAATATTCAATATTTCCCCCTATAGGTATACCACTTGCAATTCTACTCATTTTAACTTCTTTATCTTTCAATAATTTTGAAAGATATTGTATAGTTGTTTCCCCTTCAAAATCAGGATTTAAAGCAAATATTACTTCTTTAATATTCCCGTCAACTCTCTCTAATAACTCTGATATATTTAGTTCACTTATACCTATTCCATTTAAGGGATTTATCTTACCTCCCAAAACATGAAATAATCCATTATATGTATTACTTTTATTTATAGCATATATATCTCTAGTATCTTCAACAACACAAATTATACTTTTATCCCTTTTTTCATCTCTACATATATCACAAATATCATCATCAGTCAAATTAAAGCATAATTTACATGGTTTTATACTATCATATGAATCTCTAATAGTTTCTAATAAATAATTTATATCTTCTTCATTTTTTAATAAAAGATCAAAAGCAATACGTGTCGCATTTTTTTTACCTATTCCTTTTAATTTAGATAAAGCATTTATTAATTCATCAATCTTTTTCATTTATACCTTCCTATGAAAAGAAAAGAACTGAATTAACAGTTCTTTTCTTTTTAAGATTATTAATTTCAATTATTAAACAATTCTTGAAACTTTGAAAGTATTAGTTGTACCAGTTTCAGAAACACCTGTTACTAAAACAACTAAATCACCTTTCTTAAATCCTGTGTAAGCTTCATCAGCAGTAGTTGATGCATTTGATGCAGCAACTTCTAAAGCTTTATTAAAGAAGTGTTCAGGATTATCTAAATCATTAGCAACTATTGCTCTTACACCTCTTACTAACGCTAATTGTCTTGCAGTAACATCACTATCAGTTAATGCAATTATTGGCATTGAAGGATTATATTTTCTTATCATCTTAGCTGCTCTTCCTGTTTTTGTCCAACAAACTATTAATTTAGCACCTAAATTTTCAGCAGCTTCTACTGCACC
This sequence comes from Pseudostreptobacillus sp., assembly GCF_977040545.1. Taxonomy (NCBI): domain Bacteria; kingdom Fusobacteriati; phylum Fusobacteriota; class Fusobacteriia; order Fusobacteriales; family Leptotrichiaceae; genus Pseudostreptobacillus; species Pseudostreptobacillus sp. Next base: position 3,939 of record NZ_CDRRBS010000010.1, read on the forward strand.
TTTAGATATTGCTTCTGTTATAGTTACTTCATGTGTATAGTATATTTTTGATACTCCATATTCATCAGTTTTAGCAGAAATTTTAGCCATAGTTTTTACAGCTTCTACTGGATATTTACCATTTGCAGATTCTCCAGATAACATAACTGCATCTGTACCATCTAATATAGCATTAGCAACGTCTCCTGCTTCTGCTCTTGTAGGTCTTGGATTTTTTTGCATTGAATCTAACATTTGTGTTGCAGTAATTACAGGTTTTCCAACTGCATTACATTTTCTTATCATCATTTTTTGCATAAATGGAACTTCTTCAACTGGAACTTCTACTCCTAAATCTCCTCTTGCTACCATTATTCCATCTGATAATTCTAATATTTCATCAAAGTTATCTATACCTTCTTGATTTTCTATTTTAGAAATTATTTTAATATTTTCTCCACCATTATCATCTAACACTCTTCTAACTTCAGCAACATCAGACGCTTTTCTTATAAATGATGCAGCTATATAATCTACACCAACTTCACAACCAAATTTTAAATCTGCTTTATCTTTTTCAGCTAATGCTGGTAATGAAACAGATACACCTGGTAAGTTAACACCTTTCTTTTGTCCTAAAGCTCCAGAATTTTTAACTTTACAGAAGATTTCTTCTCCTTTAATTTCTTTAACTTCTAATCCTATTAAACCATCATCAACTAATATAGTATCCCCTGGTTTTAAATCTTTTGTCATACCTGGATAAGAAACTGATATTTTTTCAGGAGTTCCTTTAAATGAATAATCAGTAGTAACTATGAAGTCTTGTCCTTCTACTAAATCATATTTAACATCACCTTCAGCGTGTGAACCTGTTCTTATTTCTGGTCCTTTTGTATCTAATAATATAGCAACATGTTTACCTGTTTCTTTTGATATTTCTCTTATAGTTTTAATTCTTGCTCCATGTTCTTCATGATCCCCATGAGAGAAATTCAATCTCATTACATTCATTCCACTTAAAACTAATTCTTTAAGTACTTCTTTCTTTTCACTTTTAGGCCCTATTGTACATACAACCTTAGTCATTTTTATTTTCATATTATTCCTCCTATATTTAAACTGATAACATCATAGCAACGTCATAATCTTCTTGAGATTTTTTATGATAATTTTCCCAAGCATAAGATAATTTATGAGTTACAATATTTGAGCTTTCTACTCCAACCATTAAACCTGATTTACCTTCAACTAATAATTCAATAGCTTTAACACCTAATTTTGTAGCTAACAATCTATCTGCTGCTGTTGGGCTTCCACCTCTTTGAACATGTGCTAAAACTACAAGTCTTGGATCTAAATCTGGTATTTTATCTGTTAAATCTTTTATAATTGTTTCTTTACCTTTATATCCTTCAGACATAATTATTACATCATAAGTTTTTCCTTCTTCTCTTCTTTTTTTGATTATTTTAACTATATCATCAACTTTAGAATCAACTTCAGGAATTAAAATTCCATTAGCTCCACAAGCAATACCTGCATTTAAAGCTAAATCTCCACAGTTTCTTCCCATAACTTCTATAACAAATGTTCTATCATGAGATTTTGCTGTATCTCTAATTTGATTAAATGATTCAAGTATGATATTTAATGCTGTATCATATCCTATAGTATAATCAGTTCCAGCAATATCATTATCTATAGTTCCAGGTATTCCTATAGTTTTAATACCATGTTCTTCATATAAATAATGAGCTCCATGGAATGAACCATCTCCTCCTATTACAACTAAACCTTCAATTCCAATTTCCTTTAAAATATTAGCAGCCTCTGTTCTAACCGCAGGGTCTTTAAATTCTGGAAGTCTAGCTGAAAGAAGCATAGTCCCTCCCTTACCTGCAAGTCCTGCAACATCTAATGGAGTCATTTTAAATATATCTCTATCTAAGATACCTTTATATCCTCTTCTGATACCATAAACTTCCATTCCTTTTGACATAGCAGTTTTTGCTACTACTCTTATGGCAGCATTCATACCTTGTGAATCTCCACCACTAGTCAAGATAGCAATCTTTTTCATTTCATCCTCCTAGTCTTTTTAATTACTATTTACTGAAATATTTTAACATTTATTGACTAAATTTTCAAGATTTTTTTTGACAATAAAAAAATGGAAACTCTAAGAGTTCCCATTTAGTATATATTACCATCTATATTCTACGTTTAAAGTTCCTTTTCCTTCAATATTTCTTAAACTAAAGTCTTTAGCATCTTTACCAAATTTGAATTTAACTGATGCTTCAGGTTTAACTGTAACATTTCCAAATTTTAATACAGCATTAACTTTTGGAGTTAAATTAAATCTATGATCATATTTAGCTACATCTCCTGCTTCTTTACCAATTTCTTTAGCTCTCTTATCTTCATTCATATAAGAATCAAAGTCTTTAGATTTTTCTCCATCAAAATTATTCATTAACTTATCTATACCAGTTTCATAAGCATCAAATTCTTTATTATTTAATTTATATGAATAATCAGAATCTAAAGCTAATCCTAATTTATGATTTTCATTAATTAAGTAGTTAACACCAAAATTAGCAAGTCCTGCGTAAGAACTTTCATTTGATTTATTATTTTCATTTTCAGTATGAGATAATACATATTTAAATCCTAATTCATTCATTAATTCAAATGAATTTATCATATATGTACTCTTTAATCCAGTTTTTAATCCAAAATATACATATTTATCTTCAATATTAGAATATACAAATGTACTTAATGAAGGTGTTACCATTAAATTACCTGATTTTACTGTATTTGTAAATTTAGAATTTCCATAAACATAATGATTAAGGTCTAAAACTTCGTTAGACTCATCATTAGTATATTTTTCACCCTTTAAATTATAACGACCATTTAATTCAGCTTTAAAATTAGATTTATTATATGAAACACCAGCACCTGTTAATAAGTCATGCTTAGTATCATCAATTTCAAATCTCTTTGTTAATTTATAATTAGCCATCATATTTGCTGATAAGTTATCAGTTAATTTGTATCCAGCTTTATTTTTAGTTTCAAATTCTACAGCATTAAAAGTAGCTTTTTCATCTTTTACTTCTTTATTTTGTTCATCTTTATATGTTGATTCACCTAATCCTACTGTAGCATAGAATTTAGTTTCATTGTTAGTTTCTAATAATAATTTATTGTTATCGTATTTAACATTTAATACTGCTTTAGGTAAATTTAATAATCTTCCAAGATTTTCAGTATATTTAGTTCCATCAATTTCAACTGTTTGGTTTTCTTTTATAGGTAAATGAGCTACTTCTGCATCATAAACTAATTTAGCCTCTACTGTAGTATTTTTTAATCCTGTATATTTAGCAACATTTTCTATACCTGCTTTGAAATATCTTTCAAATTCTACATTTTCTTGTGCACTTCCTCTTTCAAGAACTGTTCCTAAATCAAAACTTGGTTTAGAGTATAGTTCTAAAGTATCATTTGCAACCTTAGTTGAAACTTTAACATTTCCTCTGATTCTTCCAGCAACATCAAAATTAGTTGTATCTCTTTCTTTTAATAAATTTAAAGCATTTTCTTCTTCATTTGGAACTAATTCTTTATCTTTACCTAATACATGAGTTAATTCAGCATCTAATCTAAATCCATCTAATTGTTTCCCTGCTTTAACAAATGATTCTAATCTGTTATTTGTATCTTTATCTAAGTTGTATATAGTACCAACTAATACATTAGAAGTTTCTGTATCATTTTTAACAACAGCTGATAATAATAATCTATCATTTTCTGTTAATCTAAATCCATTGTCTTTATAGAAATTATTTCTATCATCTGCTTTATCTTTTTTTTCTAATTCAGCTTTTTTATCAGCAGTCCAAACTTTTTTAGCATCTAAATGTGCTTTTAAAGCATTTTCAATTGATTTATCCTTTTTATCAAAAGATCCTTCATTATTATATCCAGCAACTGCATTTAAAATTAATGATGAATTTTCATTTAATTTAGAATCAAATCTAAATCCTGCATAAGATTCATTATTTACCCCAGCTTTTTGAGCCTCTCCACTAAATCTTGTTCCTGTAAATAAGAAAGTATCTTTATTAGAATCTAAAAAGAACCCTAAGTCTAATTTAGTTTTTACTGGGTATTTTTGTGCTTCAAATTTAACTGCACTTTCTTCTTTCTTAACATCTGTTTCAGCTTTAACTTCAGAATTTGATTTTACATAACCTGTAACATCAGCAAATGAAGCTACAGAAGTTAATGCTAAAACTCCTAATAATGCTTTTTTCATTTTCTATATCCTCCTAATATTATAAATATCTCCTTGTCTAACATTTTACATTTAAAATAAAGTTTTGTCAAGATTTTTTGAACTTTAGCAAATAGTTTCTATTGCTCTTTTTTAAATTTTTTCTCTCAATATATTTTGACGTTTCTATATTTATACCAGATTCTTCAAATATTTCATTAACTTCGCTGTCGGTATATTCTTCTAATTTAACATCAAACTTTATTTTACCTAAAATTTCTTTATTAACTTTAACTTCTTTTTTATTTCCCAGATTATTTATATATTCAACTATTTCTTGAAGAGCATTCATTGAAACATCAGTTTCTGCAAGATGAAAAACATGAAACTGATCTTCAAAATCATGCAATTTTACATCAATACCTGATTTTTTTAATTTTTCAGCAAAAACTATACTATCATCTTCTAATATTTCATTTGTTCCAACATGGATTAATGTATCAGGAAAATTCTTCAAATCATTTGAATATATAGGAGAAATATACCTATTTGATTTGTCTTTAATATAGATAAAATAAGGCATATATTTTTCAATTTTAATTCCAGTATTTTCTTTAAAAGCTCCAAACAAAGGATCTTTAAATCTATTTCTATTTCTACTATCAACACTATTCGTCGCATCCAAATAAGGTGATAATAATACCAAAGCACGTGGCATAGGTAAATCATTATCATTAAGATATATAGTAGAAGAAACAACTACATTACCCCCTGAACTATCTCCCATAAATACTATATTACTAGGATTATATCCTAACTTTATAGATAATCTATACGCATAAATAAAGTCTTCATTTTCAGCAGGGAATTTATTTGCATATCCAGTTCTTAAATCTACAAACATCATATCATAACCATTTAACTTTAAAAGTACATTTTTTATAAAAAACATTTTTCTATGCTCGTTATAATAATGTATAAAACTACCACCATTTGCTATTATAACTAATTTTTTATTATTACTATTAATTTTCTTAAACAATTCAACTCTTGAATTGCCTTCTTGATATATTTTTTGAACATAATTAGTAGATAAATAATCATAAAGATTAGTATTAACAGTAGTAAAAGCTTCATATAATTTAGTTCTATCAACATTCCATGTAATGTATTTTGACCAATTTATTATTCTTTCTTTAAAAGAAGGAGTTCTTGCACCTAATAAAAATGGAATAAATATCAAAACTATAAATTTAATTAATTTATTCTGCATTTAATTTCACAATCTCTATTATAGTATCACGTGATTTTTTCATATCATCTAAACAAGCAAATTCATATTCTCCATGAAAATTTTCTCCTCCTACAAATATATTTGGTGTAGGTAAGCCCATAAATGATATTTTAGAACCATCAGTCCCTCCACGTATAGGTTCTATTATTGGTTTTATCCCTAAATTTTCCATAGCTTTTTTAGCAAGGTCTACACTTCTCATATCTTTACTAATAATATCTCCCATATTATAATATTGATCAAACATTTCATATACCAAAACATTTCCAAATTTTTCATTAACTTTTTTAGCAACATGTTTGCAAAATTCTTTTCTATCTTCAAATTTATCTTTATCAAAATCACGAATTATATAAGTAAGTTCAGCTTTTTCAATTTTAGCATCTGTTGAACATAATAAATAAAATCCTTCATAACCTGAAGTGTGTTCTGGGACTTCTTTTTCTGGGAATAAACTCATCAAATAATTTGCGACAACATTAGCGTTTATCATTTTATCTTTAGCAGAACCTGGATGAACACTAACTCCAGTTATTGTATATGTAATTTGTGCAGCATTAAAACTTTCATATTGTAATTCCCCTAACATTCCACCATCAATTGTATAAGCAAAATCTGCATCAAATTCTTTAACATTAAATTTATCTGCTCCCCTACCTATTTCTTCATCAGGCCCAAAAGCAACTTTAATATCACCATGTTTAATTTCAGGATGTTCTTTTAAATATTTCATCGCTTCCATAATAGCTGTAATTCCTGCTTTATCATCAGCACCAAGAAGTGTTGTTCCATCTGTTGTAATCAAAGTTTTACCTACATAATTTTTTAAATTTGGAAATTCAGAAATTTTCATAATTTTTTCATCATTTAATACTATATCTTTTCCATCATACTTTTCAATAATTTGTGGATTAACATTTCTAGCCTCAAAATCTGCAGTATCCATATGAGATATAAATCCAATAGTTGGAACTTTTTTATCTATATTACTAGGTAAAACCCCATTAACAAAACAAAAATCATTAATATATATTTTTTCTAAACCAATTTCCTTTAAATCTTCTACAAGTAGTTTAGCAAATTCATATTGAGTTGGTGTTGATGGAATTGTTTTTGAACTTTCATCAGATCTTGTCTCAAATTTAACATATTTTTTAAACCTTTCTAACATAATACCTCCATTATTTATTTAAATATTTTCTATTATTTTTTTCGTTTGTTTTTTCTTGTATATTTATAAAACTATTCATATCTATATTTATAGACCTATACATATCATTTATCTCATCTTCAGTATAGGAATCAAAAGATACATTAAATTTAATTCTATTGACATCTTTTAAGTTAAGTGCACCTTTCTTTATTCCTGTATTATTTTTTATAAATTCTGCCACTTGAATTGTTGCTTCTCTTCCTTCAGGAGTGTCAAACATATGAAAAATATGATAAAGTTCTTCAAAACTTTTATAATTAACATCTACTCCAGAGTTTTTTAAATTTTGAGCAAAAACCCTTGAGTCATCTTCTAATATTTCATAACTTCCAACATGAATTAAAGTTTTAGGAAATCCTTTTAACTCACTAGCATAAATAGGAGAAACATATCTATTTGACTTATCTTTGACGTTTATAAAATAAGGCATATAATCTTGTAATTTAATTCCATTTTTTTCAGTATTATTTGTTCCAAAAAATACATCTTTTGATTTATTTCTTTGCCTACTTTCAACTTTATTTGTAACATCTAAATAAGGAGAAAGTAAAACTATAGAAGCAGGAACTGGCAGGTTATTATCAATTAAGTATATTGTACTACTTGCTACAATATTTCCACCTGAACTATCTCCTAAAAACGAAATATTACCTGGATTATATCCTTTTTTTAATATAAATCTATAAGCATTTAAAAAATCTTTGTTAAGATTAGGAAATCTTTGTTTATAACCCATCCTATAATCAACAACTGCTATATTAAAATCATTTAAATAAGATCCAAAAACATTTATTATATACTCTTTTCTACTTTGTTTATACGGATTTATGAAACTACCCCCATTTGCAATCAATACTATTTTATCACTTTTCATCTTATTTTTATACAATTCAATACGAGTTCCTGTTTCATCATAAACCTCATAAATATATTTATCTTTTATATAGTTTTCAAGTTCCATTGACATTGTAGAATATACACTATAAGCCCAATCTCTATCTATATTATATGATATAATATCACTTTTTTTTATTAATTTATTTTTAAATGAATCTTCAGAAAATGAAATACTCATCAATAATATAATCAATAGTATTTTTTTCAAAAAAAATCATCCTCCTTCATTTTTATTATATCATAACATAAAAAAAAGTACCATACATAATGTATGATACTTTTAATCAATTAATTAATTACCAAGTATAAGATATATTTAATGATCCTTCACCTGTTACTTTATTTAATTCAAATTTAGAATTATCAGCTAATTTTTGTGCAAATTCAAAGTTAGCTCCTAATTTAGGTGTTACTGTTAAATTCTTAGTTATATCAAATTTAACTGCTACACTTGGTTTAACTGCTAAACTATGTTCAGTATTTTTTGATTTATCAAACATATCGAATCCTTGTGTTATGAAATCAGCTTGATCTTTGTTATTAAATTCTTTAGCAACATAACCATCTAATACTCTGTATTCTTCATCAGTATATCCTGCAGCTTCTACAAATTTAGCAAATCCTTCTATATATTTAGAACCTAATTTCATATATTTGTATTCACCTTTTACTTCTGTTATTAAATCAACTTTTCTATCTGCATTTTCAGATAAAGTAGAAGTTATATTTAATGTAGCATCAGCTGATCCGAAATGATCTAATAAGATTTTATCACTTTTTTCTATAATAATTTCTTTAGTTGCTGAATCTTTAGAAATATTAGTATTTGTTGCTTTTAAGAAATAGTTACCATTAACTTCTAATGAAGCTTTAGTTGTATCATTAAATGCTTTAGTGAATTTAACTCCTGCATTAGTTAATAACATATCTGTAAATGAAACAAAATCCTTGTTAGTTTTAGTACTAACGGCATCTCCAGAAATTACATAATTATGTGCATTTAATTTAACTTCTGTGTCTACACCAAATAATTCAGATATTACAGCTTTATTCTTAGTGAATGCAAATCCTTCATGACCTAATAAATCTGCTTTTTCCCCTGTATTAGCTAATGCTGTTAATAAATATTTAGCACTATTATCAGTAGTTACTGTTAAAACATCTTCATCGTTGTAAGTATATTTAATAGTTGGTCCTGTTAAGAATCTCATTTCATTTGAATGAGGTTTAGCTAATAAGTTAGTTTTTAAATCATAATTAGCATCTAATCCTAATTCAAATCCTCCGTTAACATATTTAATATTATTATAAGTTTTAAATATATTATTTAATTCTTTAACAGCACTATCTTTTTTAGCTAATTTAACTTCTACTTTTTCAGAATTTTTAGTTGTAAATCTTGCATTTTCACCTGTATATGAAAGATCTAATTTATATTCTGGAGTATGTTCAAATTTAATAGCATCATCTGCTACAGCTGTTTTCCCATCAGCTTTAAGTTTATAATTTAATCCTTGTTCTACAACAGTATTGCTAAATCCAGTATATTTTAATCCATTTTCTGATACAAATTCACCATCATGTTTATTACCTAAAATATTTTTTAATTCACCCTTTAACGCATTTGTTAATAAAGTATTTTTATTTAATTGAGATTCTAATTTAACCTCTCCTTTTAATCTTCCTGCTACATCATAAGTTTCACTCTTAATTAAATGATTAACCTCTCCTGAAACTTTAACATTATCTGTTAATTTACCAGAAGTTTTAGCATAGCTTTCTAATTCATGAGTTCCATCGTTAAACTCAGTTGAGTTATATAACCCAGCAACTGTTAAATCAAAATTATCATCAATTTTACCACTTAACACAGCAGATAATAATTCTGTATTATCTTTAGCTGCTAATTTATATCCATTATCTTTTAAGTATCCTTCTTTATCATCTTTTGAATCAATCTTAGCTTGATTTAATTTATTTTTAGCTTTTAAATGTTTAACAACTACATCTTCTAAAACTGTTTCATCTTCTATTTTAACTTCTTTGTCAGCTTTAATTCCATTTTGTTTATAATCACCATAAACTTTTTTAGTATCACCATATCCATGTTTATGTCCAAATGTTAAAGCTATATTAAAGTCATCTACTATTGGAGCATCCCATCTAGCACCAAAATAATAGTTAGGCACATCTACACCTGTTACACCACTATTATTATCTGTTTTGTCTTTCGCATTAAATTTAACATAATCACCTTTTAATCCAGCAAATACATGTAATTGCGCATCTTTATGTAAAAAAGTTCCGAATGTTAACTTTTGAGAAGCTTTAGCTTCATTAGGCTTACCTTCATTTTTAAACTTGTTATTTTCTAATTCATTATTTACATTTGCTGAAGTTTCAGAATTCAAGTATCCATGGAAATCTGGATATTGAGTATCAGCTAATGTTGCTATTGAAGTTAAAGCTGCAACTCCTAATAATATTTTTTTCATTCTATATCCTCCTAATTTAATAATTATAGTTATTCATAAATATTATACTTTTTTTTATAATCTTTGTCAATACTTACAATATATTTTAACTTAATATATTAATATATTAGCTATAGCATACTCATTTGTATGACTTAAAGAAATTTCTCCATTTATTCTTTCACCTTTATATATCATATACGGTTTACCATTCGTTTCATTTAATATTTCAAATTCTTTAAAATCTATGCTGACATTCATAGCTTTTACAAAAGATTCTTTAGCACAAAATCTAACAGCATATGATTCATACTTATTTTTTTTAGTTTCACAGTATTTTATTTCTTTTTTACTAAAAATTTTTTCTTTAAACCCTTCATTTCTTTCTATAGCTTTTTTTATTCTATCAACTTCTATTAAATCTATTCCTATTTTAAACATATACCATATACCCTCAAGGCATTTTCTGTAGTTATTCTTTTAACTTCTTCTACAGATATATTTTTTAAGCTTGCTATTTTTTCAGCTACAAATTCCACATAAACAGGATTATTTTGTTTTCCTCTATACGGAACAGGTGTTAGATATGGGGAGTCTGTTTCAAGAACTATATGTTTCAAATCTAAACTTTCAACTAATTTATGTCCTGTATGATTATTTTTAAACGTAACTGTCCCACCTACACCTATATAAAACCTATCTAAAAGATCTTCAACATCACTCAAATTACCAGGATAACAATGTAATATACCACGTGCTTTAGGATATTCTTTCAAAATTTCTATTGTATCATCAAGTGCATCTCTCGTGTGAATAATTATAGGTAAATCATATTCTATAGACTTTTCAATTTGTTTCCTAAAACCTAACTTTTGCACTTCTATAGGATCATTCATCCAATGATAATCAAGTCCTATTTCACCTATGGCTACAATTTTCTTATATTCTTTAGATAACTTTAATAATTCTTCCATTTTTTCTTCGTCATACTTAGAAATATCACAAGGATGATAACCAATACTTGCATACATAAAATCATAATTTTTAGCATATTCAATACATTTTTTTGAACTTTCATAATCACAAGAAATATTCACAACAAAATCTAATTTTTTGCCTATTTCATTAATAATTTCATCTCTATTTTCATTATAGCTATCATCATAAAGATGTATATGTGTATCTACTAAATTTTTCATTATTTACCTTTCAAACTAAAGGGTACTATATATAGTACCCTTACCCTTATTTAATGTATGATTTCATCATCCATAATAATTTTTCATATTCTGTAACATGATTATCAAGTTCAGCGCTTGTTGCGTAATCTTTTTCTTCATCAGTAATTTCTTTTAATTCTCTTACTGATTTTAATAAATACTCAGTATCAACTATTAAATTTTCTAAAGCATCTTTAACTCTAATATCTTCATCATTAGCTTCAATAATTTTTGTTACTTCTAAATACTTTTTAGAACTTCCTAAAGGTCTTCCACCTATAGCTAATATTCTTTCTGCAACAACATCAATTTTTTCATTTACCCCATCATAAATTTCTTCTAATTTAGCATGTACTGTAAAGAATCCTTGTCCTATTACATTCCAGTGATAATTTTGAACCTTTCTATAATATACATTCAAATCTGCTAAATATTGATTTAACGCGTTTATTGTTTTATTCACTTAAATCTCCTCCTACTCTCTTTCTTTTAATTTTTCTTTAAATTTTCTAGTTTGTCTTTCTAGACCATCAGCTAATAAGTCTATTGCACCGTATAGATCTGAATTTGCTTCCTCTACTCTAATTACTTTACCAGGAACTTGAACTGTCCCTATGGCTTTAAATACTTTACCTTCAGTTTTAGTATTTTCAACTGTTAATGTAATATGAGTTTCAGTAATATTTTCAAGATATTTAGTTATCTTAGAAACTTTTGATTCTGCATAATTTTTAATTGCTTCTGTCATTTCTAATTGTTTTCCACTTACTATTATCTTCATAATAACACGCCCTTCCTATATCTATATAAATAGTATAACATCATTTAATAAAAAAGTCTATATCATTTCTAATGCTCCATTTTTTAAAATATATTTATAATCAGCTAAATTAGCTAATTCTTGACTATGTGTTACTATTATTATACCTTGTCCTTTTTTATTAAGTTCAACAAAAATATTATTAATAAGCTGACTTGTTTCATAATCCAAATTACCTGTTGGTTCATCTGCCAAAATTAGTTCAGGAGAATTTATCATAGCTCTAGCTATTGAAACCCTTTGTTTTTCACCACCTGATAATTCATTTGGTTTGTGATTTAATCTACCAGAAAGTCCTACCATTTCAAGTAATTCTTTAGCTCTTTTTTCTATTTCTTTCTTATCAGCATTTTTTTTATTTAATGCTGGTATCATAACATTTTCAAGAGCAGTAAATTCATTTAAAAGATAATGAAACTGAAAAACGAAACCTATATTTTCCGATCTCAATTTTGTTAAATCTTGTTTTTCTATTTTTTCTGAATTTATATATAATTCACCTTCTGATTTTATATCAAGTAAGCCTAAAATATTAAGAAGTGTTGTCTTACCACTACCCGATTTACCTTGTATAGATACAAAATCTCCATTATTAAATTTAAAATTTATATTTTTTAATATATTCAATTCTTCCATCTTTGTTTTATATGTCTTAGAAACATTTTTTAATTCTATCATATCTTTTCTCCTAATTGTTATACTTAATAGCATCTGTAGGATTCATACCCGCTGCCTTTTTTGAAGGAAGTATAGTCGATAAAACTATTAGTATAAATGATATCATATATATTATACTTAATTCATGTAACCCTATACTAACAGGTAACTTATCTAAATAGTATGTAGTTGTTACATAATACTTAAATATTATTTTTAAAACTATTATTATAATCGGAGCTAAAATTAAAGAAATTATCATACCAACAACTCCAATTATCAAACCTTCAAAAAGAAAAATTTTCATAATATTATCATTAGAATAACCCATAGCTTTAAGTATTCCTATATCTGTTGTTTTTTCTCTAACCACCATATTAAGTATCACAGAAATAGCAAATGAGGCTATAAGAATTATTAAACTAAGTATTGCAATTAAAACAAATTTTTCAAAATTTATTGCACTTAATAAACTTTGATTATCCATATCCCAACTATGAGCAAAAACTTTATCTCCCAAATCACTATTAATCTTATTTACTAATATATTTAATTCTTTAACATTTGTTGGGTCTTTAACATCTAGAGATATACTATCTGCAACTTCACCTCTTTCTTGTAAAAGTTGTAAAGTTTCAAGAGGTAATATAACAAGGTTTGAATCATAATTATAGTACCCAGTTTTAAATATACCTGTTATACTTGCTCTAATTTCCTTAGCATCTGATGTTATTATATTTAATTCATCACCTATTTTTGCTCCTGTTTGATTTATAAACTCATTCCCAACTATAATCCCAGTTAAATTATCATTTTCTTTTTTACCTTCTATTATATTTATATTCAATAAATCTAAATTTGTCCCAACTATTAAAGTAGTTATAGACCCACCATTAACATTTATTAAACCCTGACTTTCTATTCTTGGATTAAGACTTTTAGCTTCATATTTTTTTAACTCTTCCATTATATTTTTATAGTCACTTTGGTACTCATTTTCTATACTTACATTAACATGAGGAGATAATGATAATATAGAATTTAACATATTATCCCTTAAACCATTAGATACTGCTAAAGAAACTACAAAAACCGATAAAGATATAGCAATACCTAAAATAGATGCTAAACTTTGAAATTTTCTATCAAACACATGCCTTTTAGCTATAAAAAACTCTATCATAATTTACCCCTTTCTAATCTATATATTCAATCATTAAATTAGATAATATAGATAATTGTTTCATAAAGTGGAACGATTTTCTTATATTTAATCTAAACATATATTCTTTATGATTCTTAGTTATAACCGAAAGAACTCTTTCATATTTTTTTCCATTAACTCTAACCAATATATATTTTAGTTTT